>JBCDDS010000032.1:0-30275 GCA_039180185.1 Pseudomonadota bacterium
CGAGAGCAGCACGAAGCGGGAGCCGGAGAGTTTCGCTGCCGTTTCGAAATCCATGCCGGGCTTCACGCCCTCGATTTCGAAATGCTCTTTGGCGTCGAAGGATAAATTGCGCGGGCTGCCCCAGGTGCGCAGCTCGACATTGTCATCCTCGTCCTCGCCATCAGGCACATCATCGAGCGCCAGATTGGGCAGCGCGCCGAGCAACTCGGTCAGCTTGGCGTCAAGCGCCTTGGCCTCGTTTTGCATCGCGGCCACTTCAGCCTTCTTTTCAGCCACCAGCGCGCGGAGACGTTCGAACTCTGCTTCGTCCCCACGTCCCTTGGCAGCACCAACTTCCTTGGAGGCTTTGTTCTGTTCGGCTTGCGCGGTCTCGGAGGCCAGAATTTTCGCCCGGCGCGCCTCATCCGCGGCCAGAATATCCGACGACGCGGACGACACTCCTCTGCGTGCCATGGCGGCATCAAAACTTGCAGGGTTGTCGCGGATCGCGCGGATATCGTGCATCTGTCCTCTCCAAAATAATGTGTGAATCGTAGTGAAACGCGACCTAACACCGATTGGGTTGCCTGACCACCGCCAAGAGACGGTGAGGTTTCTAGGGTTGATAAACGCGCCACATAGCGTGCATCCCCGCTTGCAAAACCCCGGCCTGATCCTTACGTTCCGCCCAATTCGCGGGGGCGCCCGCAGCCAACAGGTTAGGAAGATTTATGGAAGCCTTTGCGCAGTTTGTGCCGCTCATTCTGATATTTGCCATCATGTGGTTTTTGCTGATCCGTCCGCAGCAAAAGAAAATCAAAGAGCATCAGGCCATGGTGGCGGCTTTGCGGCGCGGGGATCAGGTGGTCACGGCCGGCGGGATGATCGGCAAGGTGACCAAGGTCAAGGACGATGAAGAAGTAGAAGTGGAGATCGCCAGCGGCGTGAAAGTGCGCGTCAAGCGGGCCACAATCTCCATGGTGGAATCCAAGACAGAACCGGCTGAAAGCTAATCTTTACGGCCCCTTACGAGATTTGGAAAAGACTTAGGCATGCTGCAGATCGGTCTCTGGAAACGTGTGTTGATTTGGGGCCTCGTGGCGCTTGGACTGCTGCTGGCAATGCCAAACGGGTTCTATTCCACGGTCGAGGCACATAACGACGCCATCGCCGCGCAGGAGCGCGGCGAGACAGTTGAGAATTTCGAGAAAAAAGTTGCAGGCTGGCCGTCTTGGCTGCCCTCAGGGCTGGTCAATCTGGGTCTGGATTTGCGTGGTGGGGCGCATTTGTTGGCCGAAGTGCAGGTGGAGGATGTCTACTTCTCCCGCATGGAGGCCATGTGGCCTGAAATCCGTAATGTGCTGCGTGAGGAACGCAGTCGCATCGGCCCGATCCGCCTGCAGGACACAGCAGCACCTGAGTTGCGCATTCGTCTGGTCCAGCGCCCCGAGGAAGTTGAATACGCGGCCAATCTGGTCCGCGGTTTGGCACAGCCGACCTTTGATCAGTTTTCTGGTTTGCCGAGCGACGACATCGAAGTCACGGTGCAGAACGATGTCGTGGTCGTCACGCTCAGTGAAGCGGAACGTTTGGCGAGCGATGAGCAAACTGTGCGCACGGCGCGTGAGATCATTGAGCGACGCGTGAACGAGGCAGGTACGCGAGAGCCCACGATTCAGCGTCAGGGGGCCGATCGCATCCTGATCCAGGTACCGGGTATCGGCAGCGCCTCGGAACTGAAAAAGCTGATAGGTACGACCGCGCAACTGACTTTTCGCCCCGTTGTCAGCGCGACCGGTGATCCCAGCGATAGCCCCGGACCTGGCAATGAAATCCTGCCATCTATCGATGAACCCGGCACGTTTTATATCTTGGAGCGCGCGCCTGTTGTGACCGGTGAAGAGCTTGTCGATGCGCAGCCAGATTTTGACCAGAACGGTTTTCCCGCTGTTTCCTTCCGATTCAACCCCACCGGCGCGCGCAAATTCGGCGACTACACGGCACTCAATGTTGGCAATCCCTTTGCTATTGTTCTCGACAACGAGGTGATCAGCGCGCCTGTGATTCAGAGTCATATTCCTGGTGGTACGGGCATTATCACTGGTAACTTCTCTGTTGAGGAAAGCACGCAGCTTGCAGTGTTGCTCAGGGCAGGGGCGCTGCCTGCGGAACTGGAATTCCTTGAGGAACGTACAATCGGGCCGGAACTGGGTGCGGACAGCATCGAGGCGGGTAAGATTGCTTGCATCGTCGCCTTCGCGCTTGTGCTCGCATTTATGTGGGCGAGTTACGGGCTTTTTGGTCTTTTTGCCAATATTGCGCTGATCCTGAACGTCGGTCTCATTTTCGGCCTGCTGAGCCTGATCGGCGCGACACTGACCCTGCCCGGGATCGCAGGGATCGTTTTGACCATTGGTATGGCGGTGGACGCCAACGTGCTGGTCTTTGAGCGGATACGCGAAGAAATACGCACGGCCAAAGGGCCCGCGCGAGCCATCGAGCTTGGCTATGAAAAGGCGCTGTCGGCTATCACGGACGCCAACATCACGACCTTCATCACCGCGCTTATTCTGTTTGCTATGGGGTCAGGTCCTGTGCGCGGCTTTGCCATCACACTTGGACTTGGGATCATCACATCGGTGTTCACCGCGATTTTTGTCACGCGCCTGATGGCGATCATGTGGTTTGAACGGAAACGCCCTAAAACTGTCCTCACCGGTAAAGCTCTGCGTTTGGTGCCGAAAGACACGAAATGGGATTTCTTCCGCCGTTGGAAGGTCTCTCTAGGTATTTCTGGGCTGCTGATCGTGGTCGCGTTTGTCTCCTTCATGCTGCAAGGTTTGAATTTCGGCATCGACTTTAAGGGCGGCACGTCCATTCGAACCGAGAGCGCGCAAACTATTGATATTGGTCAGTACCGCGACGCAATTGACGTGCTTGATTTGGGTGATGTCACGATTACCGAAGTATTCGATCCAACATTTGACGAAGACCAGAACGTGGCGATGATCCGTATCCAGGCACAAGAGGGCGAAGAGGCGGTTTCGCCGGAAGTGATTGATGCGGTTGAGGCGTCTTTGCAAGAGGCCGTGCCGGATTTGAAGTTCACCGCCGTTGATAGCGTTGGCCCGAAAGTGTCCGGTGAGCTGATCAAGACCGCCGTGATCGCCGTGCTGCTCGCAATAGGGGCGGTGCTTGTCTACATCTGGCTGCGCTTTGAGTGGCAGTTTGCGGTGGGCGCGGTGCTTGCTCTTGTGCATGATGTGGTTCTCACCATCGGGGTGTTCTCAGAACTTCAGATACAATTCGATCTCGCCATTATCGCTGCACTTCTGACCATTGTTGGCTACTCGCTCAATGACACCGTGGTGGTCTTTGACCGGGTGCGGGAGAACCTGCGCAAGTACAAGAAGAAGCATCTCTCCGAAGTGCTCAACATTTCGATTAACGAGACGCTGAGCCGGACGGTTATGACATCGGTCACGACGCTTCTTGCTTTAGGCGCGCTTTACGTGCTGGGCGGTGACGTTATCCGTGGTTTTGTCTTTGCGATGATCTGGGGCGTGATCGTGGGTACCTATTCGTCGATCTTCGTGGCGAGTGCCGTCTTGCTTTGGCTTGGCGTGAAACGCGATTGGTCCAAGCCTGATGCAAATGCAGGCACGCAGTTTGCCGATGTAAAGGCGTGAGGCGCTGGGCGCGCTTCTGTTAGAAGCGGTTGCGACGCCGGGGCTTCTCTGGCTTGTTCTGGTGATCAGCATTGCTGGCTTGGTGCGCGGGTTTGCAGGCTTTGGGACCGCGCTCATCTTTGTCCCACCTGCCGGGATTTTTCTGCCGCCAGAACAGGTGATCGCCGTTATCACGCTGACCGGTATCGCCAGTATGGCGGCACTTGTCCCCCGTGCCTGGCGGGAGGGGGATAAGACAGAGGTCGGACTATTGGCGCTGGCCGCACTGGTGGCGGCCCCGTTTGGCATCTGGTCCATGACACAGCTTGACGGCGTGATCGTACGCTGGATCGTAGCAGGCGTGGCGGGTGGAACGCTGTTGGCTCTGCTTGCGGGATGGCGTCACTCTGGCACGATCTCTGGCATAGCGCTTTTACCCATCGGAGCCGTTGCCGGAGTAATTGGTGGCATGACGGGGCTTACCGGGCCTGTGGTTATCCTGTTCTACCTCTCTGGTCGGGCCGTTGCGCAATCAGTCAGAGCCAACACGATCCTGTTCTTGGCGGCCCTCGACGTGGTAATCGTGGCCAATTTACTATTGCGCGGGTCGATCGACCTTCAATTGGTGCTTCTGGCGAGCATTTTGGCAATTCCCTACTTCGCCACGTCTCTCATTGGGCAGGCGCTGTTCGATCCCAAACATGAGCGTCTTTACCGTGCCGTTGCCTATGCGGTGATTGGGCTGGCTGTTTTGAGTGGGCTGCCAGTTTGGGGTCTCTGACGCGCGTTTCAGGGGGTTTTGCCTCTTCGGGCGATAGGCTAGGGACATTCTCATGAGCGTATCGGTCCATGATCTTAGCATAGCGAGAGGCGGCATTCCCTTGCTGGAAGGCGTGCATTTCGATGTGCCTGCTGGTCAGGCCTTGATACTTCGGGGACCCAACGGAATTGGCAAGACCACGCTGTTGCGCACGATTTCCGGACTGCAGCCCGTACGTTCTGGTCGTATCGAGCTTGCCCCAGACAGCGTTACCTATGCCGGGCATTCGGATGGGGTCAAAAACACGCTGACGGTCGCGGAGAACCTGCAATTTTGGGCGGATATCTATGGGCACAAGGGTATCACGAGCGCCTTGGAGTCTGTGAAACTTAAGACCTTAGCGGATCGTCCAGCTGGTATGCTTTCGGCGGGGCAGAAACGCAGACTGGGTTTGTCTAGGCTTCTGGTGACGGGACGATCACTTTGGTTATTGGACGAGCCGACCGTGTCGCTCGATGCCAGCTCAATAGCTATGTTTTCTAACGTTTTAGAGGACCATCTTCAAAGGGGCGGTAGCGCTGTGATTGCCTCACATGTCGAGATTGCGCTCGATGCGCTCAAAGAGCTGGATCTTATGCCATTTCGGGCAAGTCTGGATACCTCAACGTTCTTAGAGGATGGCGAGGTATGATTGCTCTCTTGATGCGTGATATCAGGCTGGCGTTTCGGGCTGGTGGGGGCTTCGGGCTTGCGCTTGCGTTTTTTTTGATCGTCGTGGTGTTGGTGCCTTTTGCGGTCGGTGCACAAAGCGCGCTACTGGCGAAAGTTGCGAGCGGGGTTTTATGGATCGGGGCGCTTTTGGCCTGTTTGCTGTCACTCGATCGGATCTTCGCGCTTGATTACGAAGATGGCAGTCTTGATCTGCTGGCCACCGCCCCGCTGCCCCTGGAAGGTCTAACAGCGATCAAAGCGCTGGCGCATTGGCTCACCACCGGACTGCCTTTGGTACTTGTAACGCCCGTTTTTGCTGTGATGTTGAACTTGCCGGCAGAAGGTTTTCTTCCGCTGGCTGTCTCGTTGCTTCTTGGTACACCCGCGCTGAGCACAATTGGCGCATTCGGAGCCGCGCTTACGGTTGGCGTTCGGCGTGGAGGATTGCTTCTTGGCCTGCTTGTTCTACCGCTATACGTCCCCACATTGATTTTTGGTGCAGAGATGGCGCGTCGCGGCCTAGAGGGGCAGGATTACACCACTCCCGCTTTGCTCGTGGCCGGGATAAGCTGCGGCACCATCGCGCTTTTACCCTTTGCAGCGGCTGCTGTATTAAGAGCTAACCTGCGCTAAAGACGAAAGGATACCGCGCGTGGCATCGATCTGGCGATACGCCAACCCAAAGGTCTTTATTGACACCTCGGATCGACTGCTCCCTTGGTTTTGGGGCCTGACAGCAGTCTGTCTGCTCATTGGGCTGTGCTGGGGTTTTTTCTTCACGCCAGATGACTTCCGTCAGGGTGCGACAGTGAAAATCATCTTCCTGCACGTGCCGAGCGCGCTGATGGCGATCAATGGATGGCTGATGATGCTTGTTGCCTCATTGATCTGGATTATCCGCCGTCACCACGTGAGCGCTCTCGCGGCCCGTGCCGCGGCCCCTGTGGGCGCTGTGATGACAGTGATTGCGCTGTTGACCGGTGCACTTTGGGGACAACCAATGTGGGGCACGTGGTGGGTCTGGGACCCACGCCTAACCTCATTTCTGATCCTATTCTTGTTTTACCTGGGCTACATGGCGCTCTGGCAGGCAATCGAAGATGATGAAACAGCGGCTGATTTAACGTCAGTTCTTTGCATTGTTGGCTCTGTCTTTGCAGTGTTGAGCCGTTATGCTGTCGTGTTCTGGAACCAGGGTCTGCATCAGGGCGCATCCCTCAGCCTCGACCGCGAAGAAAACATCAATGATGCTTTTTTCCATCCGCTGGTGGTCACTATGGCCGGTTTTGTTCTGTTGTTCGTCGCCCTTATCCTAATGCGCACACAAACTGAAATCCGGGTGCGGAAGATAAAGGTATTGCTGGCTCGAGAACGGGCGTTTGAGGGGGTGGAGGCATGATCCCTGATCTCGGCAAACATGCTGCACCTATTTTATCTTCCTATCTGGTTTCTTTCGTTTTGTTGGCGTTGCTGATTTGGCTCAGCTGGCGCCGCTATCGCAACACCAGAAGCCAACTTGAAAATCTCGAAAAAGAAACAAAAAACAATGGTTAAAGTCTCCCCATTGTTGGTTCTACCTCTTGTGATTTTCGCGCTTCTTGCGGGGCTTTTTTATGTTGGTATGCAGCGCGATAATCCTGATGCGTTGCCGTCAGCTATAAAAGGAAACCCGGCACCGGTTGTTGAGTTTGAGCCAATGTTTGGTAAGCCGGCAATTGCGGATGCGGATTTGCGCACAGGTGGCGTGAAGTTAGTGAACTTCTGGGCCAGTTGGTGCGCGCCATGCAGAGCAGAGCACCCAAACCTTGTTGCGCTCGCCGAGCAGGGCCTGACTGTTTACGGCGTTAACTACAAGGATGATCCTGGCAATGCTCTAGGCTTTCTCGAAGAGTTAGGCGATCCATTTTCCGCTATTGGCGTCGATCAAACTGGTCGGCAAGCGATTGAGTGGGGTGTAGCGGCCGTACCTGAGACATTCTTTCTCGATGGTGAAGGTAAGGTCATCCTGCGTTTCGCGGGGCCAATCACACAACGAGCTCTTGACCGCGATATTTGGCCTGCGGTCCGCGCGGCGCAATCGGATAATTGAAGTACGCGCATCTTGTCTGGGAAATGAGACATTGTTATCTGGCCTGACACATTCGTTTGGAGCGCGAATATCTACGCCATGACGCCAAGACTGAAAATACGCAACCTGTGCCACAGCTATGACGGACGCCGCGTCGTCGATGACGTGAATTTGGAGGTTTTGCCAGGGCAGGTCACTTGTCTTTTAGGGCCTTCGGGTTGCGGTAAATCCACAGCTTTGCGCTTGGTCGCGGGTGTCGAAACACAAGATCGGGGCGAGATCTGTGTTGATGGTTCTTTGGTTTGCAATGGTGTCACATCAATGCCGCCCGAACAGCGTCAGATCGGGCTGATGTTTCAGGATTTTGCGCTTTTCCCACACTTGACCGTGGAACAGAACGTAGGCTTTGGCTTGAATGGCACGGGCGGTCAGCGGGTGCGCGAGCTGCTTGATCGGGTGGAAATGACCCGACACGCAACGAGCTTTCCTCATGAACTATCCGGCGGAGAGCAGCAACGCGTCGCTTTGGTCCGTGCCCTGGCCCCTGACCCAAAGATCATGCTGATGGATGAGCCATTTTCGGGCCTAGATAATCGATTACGCGATGATATTCGTGATCAAACCCTGGAAATCTTACGAGAGCAAGGTACGGCAGTGTTGCTTGTGACACACGAGCCAGATGAGGCCATGCGAATGGCTGACCAGATTGCTTTGATGCGGGAGGGACGTATTGTTCAGAAGGGCGCACCGCTTGAGCTTTTTACATCGCCAGTAGATCGTGGTGCAGCAGCATTTTTTAGCGATATCAATATTTTAAAAGGCAAAGTTGAAAGTGGTCAAGTGATGACCCGTTTTGGTCCCTTTGGAGCTGAGAACCTGTCCGAGACGTCAGAGGCCGAAGTTATCGTACGGCCGCAGCATGTGCGACTTGATTTCGACCGTAATGGAAAAGGTCCAGCGGCAACGCCAACTGAAGGTACCGCCGTACGCGCCGAAGTCGTCCGCGCGCGGCTCATGGGCTCTGAAAGCATCGTTGAGTTCTCGCTCGATCCGGATCGCGCCGCTTTCAAGGCCTCCGTTGCAGGCGTATTCCTACCCAAACCAGGCGTGCCGATGTGGCTCATGGTACGGCGCGACAAGTGTTTTGTGTTTGAAAACGGCGATACGGTCGTCAACTAGCTCCAGCTAAGGCTCGTTCAGCGTCACGGCACAATCGGATCGCAAGCCGGCGCAATCGACCGCCTCTACGAACGCGGTCGCGGATTCCCTGGGGTTGGTGTTGAGTTCTTCCCAGGTCACAACTTTGCTAGCGCTAAGTTCCACATGCCCCTGTTTGGGTGCGCAGTTGTAATCCGCCTGCACCTGACCGTTTATTAAGACGCGAACGGCAAAGTCACAGTCGGCGGTCACTTCCCAATCAAAACTGTAAGTGACAGTCACGGTGATCAAATCCACATCCTTGCGCAGCATGTTACGGGCTTCACTGCCGCCTGAACCATCGGCGTTAACCTGTGGTCCTCCCGGAGGATTGACGGACGCATTGGCGTCTGCACGAACTAGCAATTGTTTGTCGTCAAACATTTTTGAATTGAGAGGGCAGCAGCTCATTGTTGTGGACCCGGTGAGTGCAATTCTCGGCGGACAACAGCAAAGCTTTGGCTTCCACGCCGGGCGCCTGTCACTTTTGTAATTCGATTTGTTTTTCTTCGCGGCAGTCGTTTTAGCTGCGGCCATTTTCCCCTCCTATGAAAGGTTCATTCCCAAAAATAACTCTTGCCAGTAATAGGGCGTCGCCAATGTGAGCTGCAGAAGATCATCATTCTCAATTGGACACAGTGGTGGCGGTGTCCCCGCCGGCAGCGGCGGTGGTGGCGGACCGGGTTGCGGAGACCCGAGCCCCAAACTTCCCTGTGCCAAGTAATCAAGGTCCTCGCTTAAAACCGCACACCCAGAATCACCCGGCGCGATCACCAATCTGCAAAGCACCGTGTCGAAAAGAACAACCGCAGGCATAAAGCCCAGAGGAATCGGCAGGTAAATCTGGAAAAAGGGTAGCCAGACCGTGCCAAACGTCAGTCCGCTGGTTTGTCCATCCTTAAAGCATCTTTCTCCGGGACGGGCGATCCGGGCCGGTTGGATAGTGCCGCCGAAACGGTTTGATCTATCGGGTGCGAGTTGCGGGGGAGGCGCGGCATAACTGAATGGTGGTGTCGCCGCTGTTTGCGCAAAAGGAGGTATCGCAATCGGTTGTGCGTCACCGGCAGCGCCATCAACAAAAATGAAGCCAAGAGCACCAGCGCCAAAGACTGGTAGGGGCATGGGCGCCAGGATCGGCCACTGTGTGTCGACCTCGAACAACCGGTGCAGACCCTGACCGCGTTGTATTGTATCTGACGCAATGACATCAACGCCGTTTGGTGACCTGAAAAGCCAAAGAAGGCTAAGGGGTAGGTTTCGGAAAAACTCTTCAAAGCCAAACCCAAGTGTGACATGTGCTGCGGTCATAGCGCGACCACCAAAAATGCCTGTAAGCGTTCCTCCAATGCAGGGATCTGCAGGGTTCAACAGCGATAAACCTGAACCAGAGCAAGACCCCGTGGCTCTTGGATAAGCACCTGTCGAAGCACCGGTGAACTTTGGAATTGGGTCAAAACCGGCTTCTTGAACGTCGATTGGAATTTTTGCGCCGTCGAACTCTATCTCGGCTGGAATATGCTGATCAGAGGCCAACTTGGACGTCGGTCGTTTCTTACTGACAAGCGCTACAACAACCTCTTCGTCAGTCTGCTCGCCTTTGACTTCTCGCAGGCCGATACCGGCACCGACACAACCTTTTATATGAAGAAACGGCGCGGTTCGCAGATAACGGATCATGGCGTGCCATTCTGCTGGCGCGCCTATTGCCGACGGATCGATGGCGTCCGCGGACAGTGTAGGAACTTTGTTTTGGGCAATGCGCTCGGCGAGCTGTTGAAGCTCTTTCATCGCATCTGCGCCATCGGAATTCTGGCGCTTCTTGGGCATGTTGAATCAGTCCTAAACTATTGCGATAGTTTAGCACATTTTTTCGCCGGAGTCTTGGGATCGTTCGGTGCAGTTGTGATGCCAGGATCCTTCTTTAAAGGCGTCTGATGGCTATCGAATTGAATTGATGCTGTTTTTGCATCAGTCTGTTTCCCGCGAATTTCGCTAAATCTTTAGGTTTGAAGCGCTGATTATGTTATGTTTCAATCGTTAGTTGTAAAAAGTGAGTGTCATCGTGATGACTTATGCAATGTTTGCATTCAGCTGGATGTCGGTTGCCCTTTTGGCCGCTGTACTTTTAGCCTGAACCTGAAAATCTAAGCCACGAATTAGAAATTTGGCAACCAAGTTCCATGATACCCATGGTGACGGGGAGTGATCCTTTTCGTTGCAGGAGGCATCTTTGGCGCTTTCAGTTATTACCATGTCCTGGGTCATCGCCGCGGTTGCTGCTGTCGCGCTGCTGTCATAGATTTCAAATCTTTAATGCCTGTTCTTAAGACCTTCGCATTTGGTCTTTGGGTTCGCGCGATTTAATTCATACAGATTTCAGAATGGTCTAATCGCAATTCTATTGATTTGATCCGTCATAAATATGCCGAAAATGATGTGTTATTGGCTTGCGAGGTTTCATAGATCGCGCCATTGTAATGCGAACGAGGTGATGTTGAAATTCAGGCGCATTTACCCCATTTCAACATCTATAACGGAAGCGGCACGATTGCCTATAGAGGGATCCAGACCGCTTTGCCAACGATAAGGAAAGAGCATGCAAGATCCCCTTAACGCCTCCTATCCAGTATTGCCGCTGCGCGACATCGTCGTATTTCCGCACATGATCGTGCCGCTGTTTGTCGGGCGTGAAAAATCGGTTCGAGCGCTGGAAGAGGTCATGCAGGATGACAAACAGATCCTGCTTTCAAGTCAGATTGATCCGGGCGAGGATAACCCAGAAATAGAAGGTATTTACGATGCTGGAGTGCTGGCCAACGTCCTGCAGCTGCTGAAGTTGCCCGATGGTACTGTCAAAGTGCTCGTCGAGGGCGTGGCGCGCGTCAAAATCCTCGAATACCTGGAAAACGATAATTTCTTTGAAGCGCGCGCTGAGTATCTGATCGAGATGCCCGGCGACACGGCCGCGATTGATGCGCTGTTACGCACGGTGACGGACGAATTCACCCGTTACGCAAAGGTCAAGAAAAACATTCCCGAAGAGGCGCTTGCCGCTGTGACAGAGGCCGATGATGCTGCAAAGCTAGCTGATCTCGTGTCTGGTCATCTCGGCATTGAAGTTGGCCAGAAGCAAGAGTTGCTTGAGACGCTTTCTGTGAGTGAGCGTCTGGAGAAGGTCTATGGCCTGATGCAGGGTGAAATGAGCGTCCTGCAGGTCGAGAAAAAGATCAAAACCCGTGTCAAATCCCAAATGGAGCGCACACAGCGCGAGTATTATCTGAATGAACAGATGAAAGCCATTCAGAAGGAACTTGGTGATGGCGAAGAGGGCGAAGGCGAAATCGCTGAGCTTGAAGAAAAAATCGCCGAGACCAAGCTTTCGAAGGAAGCTCGCGAAAAAGCCGAAGGTGAGTTGAAGAAGCTCAAGAATATGAGCCCAATGAGCGCTGAAGCAACTGTCGTGCGCAACTATCTCGATTGGATGTTATCGATCCCTTGGGGTGTGAAAAGCCGGGTCAAAAAGGATCTGGGACGGGCGCAGGATATCCTCGACAAAGATCACTATGGACTTGAAAAGGTCAAAGAGCGCATCGTTGAGTATCTGGCGGTGCAGCAACGCTCTAAAAAGCTGAAGGGTCCTATACTTTGCCTCGTCGGCCCACCTGGCGTTGGTAAGACCTCGCTCGGACAATCTGTCGCGCGCGCCACAGGGCGCGAATTCATTCGTATTTCGCTTGGCGGTGTGCGGGATGAATCCGAGATCCGTGGTCACAGACGGACCTATATCGGTTCGATGCCGGGCAAGATCATTCAGGCGCTGAAAAAGGCGAAAACAACGAACCCGCTCATCCTGCTCGATGAGATCGACAAGATGGGCCAAGATTTTCGTGGCGACCCTGCGTCGGCCATGCTCGAAGTGCTTGATCCGGAACAGAATTCGACCTTTACCGACCATTACATGGAAGTCGAGTATGACCTGTCCAACGTGATGTTCCTGACCACGGCCAACAGCTATAACATGCCAGGGCCGTTGCTTGATCGTATGGAAATCATCCCTCTAGCCGGCTACACCGAGGATGAAAAACGCGAAATTGCGATCCAGCACCTTCTGCCCAAACAGATCAAGAACCACGGCCTGAAAGCGAAGGAATTTTCGCTGGATGAAAGCGCGCTTACGGCGATCATCCGCCATTATACGCGTGAGGCGGGCGTTCGGAACCTTGAACGTGAGATTGGCAAGGTGGCGCGGAAGTCTCTTACGAAGATCATCAAGAAAGAGACAAACGCCGTTAAGGTTACGGATGAAAACATCCATGACTTCCTTGGCGTAAAAAAGTTCAAATACGGATTGGCCGAAGAAAAGGATCAGGTGGGTGTCGTCACCGGGCTGGCCTACACCTCTGTCGGTGGCGAACTTTTGAGCATCGAAGCACTGCGTCTTCCAGGCAAGGGCCGAATGAAAACGACAGGTAAGCTCGGTGATGTGATGAAGGAATCTATCGACGCTGCGAATTCCTATGTCCGATCTGTGTCGCCCAGGCTTGGGATCAAACCGCCCAAGTTTGAAAAGTGGGATATCCACGTACACGTGCCAGAGGGTGCAACGCCAAAAGACGGGCCAAGTGCCGGTCTGGCAATGGTCACCTCAATAGTCTCAGTGCTCACCGGTATTCCAGTGCGCAAAGACATTGCAATGACGGGTGAGGTCACTTTGCGTGGCAATGCGTTGCCGATTGGCGGATTGAAAGAAAAGCTTCTGGCTGCACTTCGTGGCGGCATCAAAACCGTTCTGATCCCTCAGGAGAACGAAAAAGACCTCGCTGAGATTCCAGATAATGTGAAAGATGGATTGGATATCATCCCTGTGGAACACGTCAACGACGTGCTGCGGCTGGCATTGGTGTCCGAACCGGAACCGGTTGATTGGGATGAGGCAGCGGAGGAGGCGGCGGCCGCCGAAGCGGCGCTTAGCGCTAAAGAAGGCCCTGGCGCGACCGCGCATTAGCTTTTAGACTTGTTCTTGAAAAAGGCGCCCTCTGGGGCGCTTTTTTTATTTTTATTAGAATGTTATTGTAGTTTTCTAATGTAATCATGAGCTGAAAGTTGCGTTTTTTTCGCAACAAGACGGACACATGAAGGGTCTTTTCCTTGGCGTTCAGATGAATAAATCGATGCGGCTTGGTAAGCTGCTTTCGAGTAGTAACCGGACAATCCGGCATAAAAATAATGAAGGGGCTCTGGCATGGCGACACGCACAGCAGCACGAAAAACGACTAAATCGACTAAGGGAGCAACCAAAGCGAAACCGGATGCGGCGCCGTCTAAGCCCAAGACAGCCAAGCCAAAGCGGAGCATCAAGGACTTTGCTCCTGATCCTCCAGCAGCAAAACCGCCTGCGGTTAAGGATGAAAAAACGCTTGAAAAAACACCCGTGCCAGCCCCGGTTCCTGCGGTTACAGAGTTGCGTAAACGCGAATTGATGCACCTTGTCAGCGAAAAGACAGGTCTGCAACGAAACAAAGTCAGGCCAGCGGTTGAAGCCGCGATCGAAGTTCTGGGTGAGGCCATACTAGCTGGACGACAAGTCAACATTCCACCGCTTGGTAAGATCAAGCCGAAACGAACACGAGAGTTTGCGGACACAAAAATCACTGTTGCCAAGATCAGGCAGAATAAACCAGATCAGAGTTAGCTTTTGCGTCATTGCGATGTTTCATAGCCTGCGCTAACGAAACGCATCGTCTGACTACGTCATACCTTTAGCAACGGAGTTTGGTCATGCCCACGCGCATGCGATCTCTGAACGACTTGCCACCTCTCTGGATCTTGCGGCACGGTGAGACGACCTGGAACGTCGAAAATCGCCTGCAGGGTCGTCTCGACAGTCCGTTGACCAACAGAGGTGAACAGCAAGCGGAACAACAGCGCGAGATATTGCGTCGTGCTGAGCTACCAGCGGACACTGGATTTTTGGTGAGTCCGAGTGGCCGGGCGGTTCGCACAGCAGAGATTATTGCAGCTCATGATATTTGGCGATTCGAAACGGATGAGCGATTAACCGAAGTGCGATTAGGAGAGTGGCAGGGAAAGACAGTGAACGAAATCGCTGCAGGCAACGAAGATATTGATATGCTGTCAGATCGGAACCTTTGGAAGTTCACTGGCCCAGGCTGCGAGACTCTGGACGACATGGTGGATCGGGCATCAGACTTTTTGAACGATCTCACCGTACCAAGCGTGATCGTAACACATGGGATCACGTCGCGTGTACTGCGGTGCTTGGCTTTGGGAAAACCAGTTTATGAGTTGTCAAAGCTGCCGGGCGGGCAGGGGGTTGTTCATTATCTGTCAGGTGGCAGTGCACAAGTCCTGCGTCTAGACCAACACGAGCCTCAGAACAACAAAACCAATCGCGCCGAATGATCCCAAAACCATCAATGGCCACGCCCATCCGGGCCAATCTTCTGGCAGGCGCGTTCTGAACATCTGTAAGGTGCTGCCCAAGAACCACGACATCGTCATGGCAAGCAAAAATAGACCGGACAGCAGCGTCTGATTGTCTCCATGCTGTGTCAGAGCAGGTAGCATTTCCATCCGCAAAGCGAACCAAAGCACAACGAGAAGCGCAGCGAATGCAAGTGATGTCCGCAAAGCAGGCCTACCTTTTGGCATCAGAACGAGTATGAGAAACAAAAGAGCGGGTAAACCGAGGAAAATGGATGTCAATTCCATAGCGTTATTACCTTGATGCGATATCATGCGCTAAGTTGCGCAAGAGATAGCGGAAGCTTTGCTTAAAATCGATTAAAGCCGGTCGCTGTGTAACAGATTTGACTCGATTGCGGCTTGTGTGCATCGCCTCTTGCACTTGCCCTCGTGGATTTGCTAGACCGCGCTGAGCGGGCGGTTAGCTCAGTTGGTAGAGCGCTTCGTTTACACCGAAGATGTCGGGGGTTCGAATCCCTCACCGCCCACCATTATCGACAAAAAACTGCTTCAAAGATGCGGAAAAATCGCTTGAACGGTAGTATGTCGCTTCTCAACTCAGTGCTCGCGAATAGTTCAGTACAAACTTTCGTCCCTTGGTGTCACGAACCGGCAGCAAGAGCCGTTTGTACAAAAACCGCGAGGCGAAGTGGTGGCCGGGTAGCAAGATGTCTATATCCTCGATCGAAAGCTTTGGATCCCCGCCACTCGTTTGTGCATGTGCCATCTTGATGTTCTTAACCAGGCCTTCGTCAAGGATGGACAAGATTTCTCGTAATTGCTCTGCTGTTTGAATTCCAAAGCTTTCGGCCGCAAGACTAGCCGAACCCAACCTGTAGGGTGTCGGCAAATCGTGTTCAGCGGATGGCGCAAGGTACAGATCAACATGTTCAGATATAAGGTCGAAATTGGTAAGCACGCCCTTTTGTTCATGCCACCAGTTCATAACATCATCCAACAGAGGTCGTGCACCAAAAGCGGACAGTTTGCGTCGCGCTTCTCTTGTAATCAATGTCAGTAAATGCTCGGCCTGCGCGCGGGCGATCTGATGATCGATCTGACTGGCTGTCAGATCGATTTCGTCACCGATTCCTGCGAGTTGGTTTGGCGTTGTTCCTAGCGCTGCGCAAATTTTCACAACGTTTGAGTAACCCGGGTCGCTCTTGGAAGACAAAAGGTTTGAGATGTACCGTTCACCCTGACCGATTGCGAGAGAAAGACTTTTGTAGTCGAAGTCGGTCGCTTTTATGAAAACTTTTAGCCGAGCGTGTAAATCAAGCATGGTGTCCAGAACCGTTTTTTGAATGCGCAGTCATAGTCGCGAAAGCCTGTGCTCTATTTCCTCTCGATTGCGGTCGCAGTCGTCGGATGCATTTCGAACTTAAAATTTAAGGACTTTGAATTTCCGTTGGCGCGGCACTCTAACGCTGCAGTCTTTACAATTTATTGAGGTTTCCCGGTGTGTCCTCGATTTTCCACACGGATTGCCCCTAACAGTGCTTGACGGCACCAAATGCTCGCCCTAAACACCACTCCACGCTGGCGGTGCGAACCGCTTGCGAAAAGTGCGCGGTTGTAGCTCAGTTGGTTAGAGTGCCGGCCTGTCACGCCGGAGGTCGCGGGTTCGAGCCCCGTCAACCGCGCCACTTTCCCTCCCTTTCAGTTTGAGAAAAATCGCTTCAGGGCTGCTGTTGTATCTGTAGGGTGACTGTCGATGAAGAAATGCCCGCCAGGCATTGCTTGAGCTTCCATGTATGTCGCCTTTGCCCCCCACGTTTCGGGCACATTGTACGCCTTGGCCATGGCGCCGTCGTCGCCGTAAAGCACCAAAAGAGGGCAGGTGATCCGTTTGCCAAGGTCTGCTTCGTGATCTGCGAAATCATGACTGAGCGCCGCACGATAGTCATTGCACATTCCGCGTACCGTGTCCGGATCACGCCAGGCATTTCGATATGCGCCGAGCTGTTCCGGGTCGAAGTCCTCCAACCTGGCCGCACCCCAACCAAGCAAGCAAGACTCAAAGTAGCGATCAGGATCGGCGGCGATCATCGTTTCGGGAAACGGTTCGGGCTGAGCTAGAAAAAACCAATGATAATAAGATTTTGCCACATCTTTTTGCAAAGTCGACAAAAGTGTATGCGTGGGCACGATATCCATCACGCAGGCGCGATTAAGGCGCTCTGGCATATCAAGGCAAAGCCTGTGTGCGACCCGACCACCGCGATCATGCCCGGCCACGGCAAACTGTTCAAAACCCAGATGATCCATCAATGCGATCTGATCGCGTGCCATTTCTCTGAAGCTGTATGCGGACACATCTTTCGGTTTGCCGCTTGCGCCGTAGCCGCGCAGGTCAGGGCAGATCACCGTGTAACTGCTCGATAGCTCCGGAGCTACTTTTGCCCAGAGGGCGTGGGTTTGAGGAAAACCGTGTAGCAGGAGCAGTGGAGGGCCTGACCCTTCTGCAGACCATGCGATTTCAACATCATTGAAAATGGCACGTCCGGAAGTGAAGCCAGGAATACTCATCTAACTGGCGAGCTTGTGTAGTATTCGCGCCCAACTGCGCATGCCCTTATGGAAGCTTTCAACATTATACTTCTCATTCGGGCTGTGGATGGCGTCGTCTTCTTGCGCAAATCCAACCAGCATGGAATCAAGTCCCAGGATTTCCTTGAAATACCCGGCAATTGGGATCGAGCCGCCCATGCCGGCAAAAACCGCTTCGCGAGCCCACTCGTCAGACAGCGCCTGACGCGCCAGTTCAAACTCAGGCTGGGCGGTGTTCATCACCGCTGCGGGCGATCCATCTAGGTCTTGGTTCCAGGTTATTTGCGCATCTGTCGAGAGCTGCGCCTCAACATGAGCGCGGACTTTGTCGCGAAGCTTGTCAGGATCCATGTCTCCGACTAACCGACAAGTGATTTTGCAATTTGCCTCTGCTGGGATCACGGTTTTCGTACCAGCGCCCTGGTAGCCGCCCCAAAGCCCGTTAACCTCCAAAGTTGGGCGCGCCCATTGCTGCACCAGAGTTGAGTAACCCGCTTCGCCATGAGGCCGCGTCATGCCAACATCGCTGAGATACGCTTCTTCATCAAATCCGCAGTTTTCCCATTGTCGCAGGAGATCGTCTGGTACCTCTTCTACGCCTTCATAGAACCCTTCTACGGCCACGCGGCCGTTCTCATCGTGAAAGCTGGCGATGATGCGAGAGATTTCTCGAAGTGGATTTAGTGCAGGTCCGCCGTAATGACCCGAGTGCAGATCGATCTTGGGTCCGTGAATGGTGAACTCATCTTTTACCATACCACGCAATTGCGAGGCGATGGAGGGCACGCCAGGAGCCACCATTGAGGTGTCGCAGATGAGCGCCAGATCTGCCGATAGTTCATCCGCGTTGTCGGTCAGAAACGGCACCAGAGAAGGAGAGCCGGATTCCTCCTCTCCTTCGAATAAAAACGTTATGCGACATGGCAGGTGACCCTCGACATGCGCATAGGCTCGGCACGCTTCCACGAATGTCATGAGCTGTCCTTTGTCATCTGATGACCCGCGCCCGCGGATCACCCGACCTTTATCGGTGTCCTGGATTTCCGGCGCAAAGGGATCAGTGTGCCAAAGCTCAAGTGGATCAACGGGTTGCACATCATAATGCCCATAGAACAGGAGATGCGGGCCGTCGGTTTTGTTCTGATTGATGTGGCCAACGACCATTGGATGACCCGGTGTCATGCGTTTTTCTGCAGCTATGCCAATGCTTTGCAGATCCGCGACGAGCCAATCTGCGGCAGTTTCCGTCTGCACTTTATAGGCCGGGTCGGTGGAAATCGAGGGTATGCGCAAGAACTCCATCAGCCGGTCCATCGCAGCCGGTAGCTGCTTATCGATACGATTAAGAACGGGGTCGACTGTCATTTTTTTTCTCCGCGATAGACCGTTTGTACCGTAGCAAGACGAAGCAGGCTGTCCAGCGGCGAATGACCCGTAAGCGCTTGATCGAGTTGATCCAGATCAAGGAATTCAGCGCGGCATTTTGTAACCTGTTGTCACCGATGGATTGTTATTTATATCCATTCTAAATTACAGCATGTGCGAATCGCCAGAAGCCGTGTTCGTACATTGGCCAGGAAAGGAAATCCGCGTGGATTACTCCGCCAAGCTTGATAAAGCCCTTGATCGCCTTCACGAAGAGGGCAGGTACCGGACATTTATCGATATTGAGCGTACCAAGGGGCTGTATCCTCACGCTATCTGGCGCAAGCCTGACGGTAGCGAGGCGCCAGTCACGGTTTGGTGCGGCAATGACTACCTCGGTATGGGTCAGCATCCTGTTGTGCTTGAAGCCATGCATGAAGCCATCGACGCAACCGGGGCGGGCTCCGGTGGGACACGCAACATTTCTGGCACGACGGTTTATCACAAACGCCTTGAAGCGGAGCTTGCCGATCTTCATGGCAAGGAAGGCGCGCTGCTCTTTACCTCGGCCTACATTGCCAATGACGCCTCGCTGTCAACATTGGCAAAGCTGTTTCCGGGTTTGATCATTTATTCCGATGAACTGAACCATGCCTCGATGATCGAGGGCATTCGCCGCAATGGCGGCGAAAAGCGTATTTTCCGCCACAACGATCTCATTCATTTGCGCGATATGTTAGAGGCAGATGATCCAGCCACGCCAAAACTAATTGCATTTGAATCTGTGTATTCCATGGATGGGGATTTTGCGCCGATCAAAGAGATTTGCGATCTGGCAGAAGAGTTCAACGCGCTGACATACATTGACGAGGTACATGCGGTTGGCATGTATGGCCCGCGCGGAGCTGGTGTTGCCGCGCGCGACCGTCAGTTGCATCGCATCGATATCGTGAATGGCACATTGGCCAAAGCTTATGGAGTTGTCGGCGGATACATCGCAGCTTCGGACCGCATGTGTGATGCGATTCGATCTTATGCGCCGGGCTTCATCTTTACGACATCTCTGCCCCCCTCGGTCGCAGCTGGCGCAGCGGCCTCAGTGGCGTTTCTTAAAAAAGACAATGCTTTACGCGATCGCCATCAAACCCAGGCGAACAATCTAAAAACGCGACTTAAAGGCCTTGGTTTGCCGCTCATCGATCATGGCAGCCACATTGTCCCTGTTATTGTTGGTGATCCCGTGCATACCAAGTCGATCAGCGATATGCTTTTGGACCGGTATGGTATTTACGTACAGCCGATCAATTTCCCGACTGTCCCACGGGGCACTGAACGCCTGCGCTTCACGCCATCGCCCGTACACGGTAGGGAAGAAATTGACCATCTGGTACACGCAATGGATGCGCTTTGGAGCCACTGTGAGTTGAATCGCGCAGAAATGTCCGCTTAGGGCCACATTAAGTGCATTATTCCCAGTGTTATGTTAGGAAAACGCCATGACAATCGTCATCGGCGAATCGGGATAGTGTCGCCGCGCGCATGGGATGACGCGCAACGTGTTCAAGAGGGCCGAAGCTTATGATTAGCTTCAGATCCAAGCCTCGCTCAGAAGAGCAGCCGTCAGAACCAAGAGGTTTTGATGATTTTGAACTGCGTCTAGGCGACGTGATGCGCGGTGAGCGTGCTACACTCGGAAAATCTCTTCTGGATGTTGAACGAGAACTGCGGATAAAAGCAGCCTATGTGGCCGCTATTGAAAATAGCGATCCTGAAGCCTTTGACACACCGGGGTTCATTCCTGGCTACGTGCGGTCGTATGCGCGCTACCTGAAAATGGATCCCGACGAAGCGTTCGAGTCGTTTTGTAAAGAAAGCGGCTTTGAAACCGCCAGCACTATGACTGGCAGTGCTTCTAGCGCGACAAAACCGACAGGAACGCCGATAGCGCGCAGCAATTTGCGTGACGATCCGTTAGCGGCGCCAAGAATGCCATACCTTCCGCAACCCGAAGGCGTGCTGACACAAGTCGAACCGGCAGCTGTTGGCTCGATTATGGTCTTGCTGGTTCTGGTTGGCGGGCTAGGCTTTGGTGGCTGGAGCGTCTTCAAGGAAATTCAGCGTGTGCAATTCGCACCTCTGGAAAATACTCCCGTTGTTTTAAGTGATCTTGATCCGCTGCAAAACGCGGTTACCGTTCAGAGCAATGAGACGGATGATGGCGAAGAAAATGCGTGGGAGTCCGCCGGTCTTACTACGGAGGCACGCGAAGAGCGATTGGATCGTTTATTCACGCCCGACGCGCTTGATGTGCCGGTTCTCGTTGCGCGCGATGCACCTATATCAACCCTTGATCCATCCAAGTTTGGCACCTTGGCACCCACTTTGCCGCAGGCAGATCGCAGTACCGATGATTTAGAGGATGCGACGAGTGAACCAGAGCGGATTGCAAGTGCAGACTTCATCGGGCCAGCGCTTCCACAAGGCGGGCTTCCTACGCCGCTGGTCGTCGAAACGTCACCGCCCAACGTCAAAATGGTTGCGGTTCGCGCCGCTTGGGTGCGGGTTCAAGGCCCGGATGGTAGCGTTATTTTTGAAGGTGTCATGAATGCTGGCGAAACCTATGACGTGCCCAAGACGGAAGAGGCACCAACCGTACGCATAGGCGAATCCGGATCGATTTATTTTGCCGTTGGTAGCACACATTATGGTCCGGCAGGTCCGCGGGGACAGGTGACTTCTGGTTTGTCGCTGGATGCACAGTCCGTGCAAGACGCGTTCAGTCTTGCTGATCTCAATGAGGATCAAGACCTTCAGCGATATGTGGCGGAACTACAGGCAGAAGGCGCAGAAACTCAATAGATTTTATGATCTTATGATCAATAATTGATGTAATTATTGAGAGCGGATTTCATTCGCGATCAGTTGAAGCTCATCAGCTGAAACAAATCCACGCACCATCTGCTCGCCGATAACAAACGACGGCGTCCCGGTAATGTTCATAACCTGCGCCAACTGATGATTTGCAGCGATCACTTCCGTCACCGAATGGCTTTCCATGTGCGCTAGAATGTCTTCCGTGGGCAGGTCAAGGCTGTCACTGAGACGGCGCAGAGACCTTTGCGTGATCTCTCCATTAAAGGTTAGCAATGCGTCATGCGCCGATTTATATGCCTCATCTCCGGCTAACTGCAGAGTTGCTATGGCAAAACGTGACGAAAGCAACGACGCTTCGCCGAGGATAGGGAATTCCTTCACTATGATCCGGATCCCGCTATCATCGTCCAGAAAGCTTTCAACCTCTGGCGCAGCGCGGCGGCAAAACCCGCAACGATAGTCGAGAAACTCGACTACGGTTATATCACCGCTTGGATTGCCACCAACCCAAGAGCTCTCATCGTTGAAAAGGGCTTCGGAATTGGCGCGGACAAGTTCAACATCTGCCGCCGCTTGGGCCTCCGACTGACGGCTTTCAAGAACATCGATAGCTTCTAGAATAACTTCTGGGTTCTCCAATAGATACCGACGAACTTCTTGTTGAAACGCGGCGCGCTCAGAAGCACTCATGGATCCCACGTCCAGCGAAAAAGCAGGCAGACACAGCCCGACAAGTGCCGTGGCTGAGAGACCCCAAGATAACAATTTGCTTTTCAACATCCGAAACACACCACTACTTTTATCTTTTTGCTCTTTTGGAAATAACTAACACATCTTGCGCGCGTCGCCAGCCCGCTGAGCCTTCTGGAAGTAAAGCAAGAGCGCGCTTGGCTTGCAATTCGGCGTCGTCGAAACGGCGAAACATCGCATGCCGCTCTGCGGTTACGACAGACGCCATGCCACGATTGCCCAGTTTGGCATGAGCCAAAGCAAGATCCCGTAAAACACGTCCGTTGCGTTCATCTCTCGCACGGGCTTGTTCCAGGAAATCAAGTGCCTTCTTAGTTTGTCCTTTCGCCAGAAGTGATCGCCCGTAAGAGCCTAGAATCAGTGCGTTTTTCGGTGCACCTTCTGCTGCTTTTTCATAGGCGGCCGTCGCGGCAGCAAACTGACGACTTTCAAACAAAATTTGTCCCTTGAGTTCGTAGTAATACGGGTCATCAGGCCTTATGGCGATCGCCTGTTCCATAAGTTTTACAGCCTTATCGCTTTGCGCTTGCCGGTGGAATGCAATGGCCTGCCGCATGGCTTTCACATCTTCATATCCTGTTTCACCGGCCCGGGTTAGGGTCCATTTTGGCGCTCGTGTGAATGCGGTGAGTTTACCTTTTGCGCGCATAAACCAATAGCGCGCTGCTTCGTTTTGCGAAAATGTACCTGTATGCTTGTCTGCCATACCTTGCGCGACGCGAAAACGGTCGCGCGAAAGCGGGTGCGTACGCGCGAAGGGGTCTTGGCGTGAGCTTGGTAACAGTTCTTGTCCTCGAAAGAGATCAAGCACATCAAGCATGCCAACCGGATCAATGCCAGCAGTGACGAGATACCGAAAGCCGGTCTGATCCGCAGCGTTTTCCTCGGCTCGCGTGTAAGCAAAGAAACGCCTTAAGGCGGAGTTTTGCGCGCCTGCTGCCACTGCACCTGCGGCCTCTGGAGCGCCTGCCGCCACCGCTGCTGCCGCGGCCAAGATCGAGCCTATGCTGGCCGCGGTTCGCGCTGTGCGTAAGTTCACGGGGCGCCGGGCCAGATGGCCATTAGCAATATGAGCCGCTTCATGCGCGATCACGGCTTGGAACATCTCTGGTGTGTGCATACGCTGCATCAAGCCGGAGTTGATAAAGATGTTGTTACGGTCAATTACAAAGGCATTTAGTCGTCCGTCATCGACCAATAGAATATCTACCGTCGATGCGCCCAGGTCAGAGACCCGCAAAACTGGTTCGGCCACTTTTTTCAGAGAGTATTCGATGTCCGGATCGCGCAGCAGACCCTGCGCTCTTGCAGGTAGGCTCGCAATCAAAAGAAGAAGCGCAAAAATCGACGCTTTCCGAACAAGATACATTGACCTCAAACCGTAATCGAAGTGAAACCCTTAGCGATGCCTAGATTATGTGATGCACTATGAAAAACTCAAGTCGATCCAAAGTTGACCCATTCATTGTCATGGACGTGATGGAAGCCGCCCGAGAGGCGGAGGCCGCGGGGCAGCACATTATTCATATGGAGGTTGGACAACCTGGAACGCCAGCGCCGTTTGGTGCCAGAAAAGCGCTGCAAGAGGCTATGACTGAAGGCGCATTAGGATACACCGTTGCGCTTGGTCTTCCGGCATTACGAGAGCGTATCGCAAAACTCTATGGTGATTGGTACAATCTCGACCTCTCGCCGGAACGAGTGGTTGTGACATCGGGCTCGTCTGGTGCGTTCATCCTGGCGTTCTCCGCGCTCTTCGACACTGTTGCGAGGGTTGGTATCGGTGCACCGGGGTATCCCAGCTATCGCCAAATACTCAGCGCACTGGATCTTGTGCCTGTGGATATCGAAACAGCGGCGGAAAACCGCTTTCAACCTGTGCCAGCGGACCTTGTGGGTCAGAACCTCGATGGCTTGTTGGTGGCCAGTCCGGCCAACCCAACCGGGACAATGCTTGATCGTCCGTCGTTGGCGGCATTGATCGAAGCTGCCGCAGAGCAAGACGCGAGTTTCATAAGCGATGAAATTTACCACGGCATTGAGTATGAGGCCAAAGCTGTAAGCGCGTTAGAGATCACAGATGAAGCCTATGTGATCAATTCCTTCTCAAAGTACTTCTCGATGACAGGATGGCGAATTGGGTGGATGATCGTTCCAGAGGGGCATGTCCGGGTGGTGGAAAGGCTGGCACAGAACCTTTTCATCTGCCCGCCGCATGCCAGTCAGGTTGCAGCCTTGGCCGCGCTTGATTGTACGGATGAGTTGGAGGCAAATGTCGATGTCTACCGCGAAAACCGTCAACTTATGTTGGAAGGTTTGCCCGATGCCGGCTTTGATCGCATCGCTCCACCAGATGGCGCTTTCTACGTTTATGCAGACGTTACGGATCTAACAGATGACAGCCGCGCATTTTCCGCTGAAATCCTTAAAAAAGCTCGCGTTGCCGTTACGCCCGGTCTTGATTTTGATCCCGTGCGCGGTGGTTCAACCTTGCGGTTTTCCTATGCGCGCTCAACAGATGACATCAAAGAAGGGCTGCGGCGTCTAAAAGACTTCATGCGCGAGCGAAGCTGAGCTATTATTGATACATCAAGACCGATAACGGCGGATGAGCAGTATGATCAGGGAAATCAGTCGTGCGCTTCTTTGCGTGTGGGCGCTGTGTGCGCCGTTTGTTGTGGTTGCGCAAGATTTCAGCGGTTTAGCGCGTGCAGATTTGGACGGTTCCAGGCTTACCGACACCGAAACCGGGCTGCGCCTTGATCTGAAGCTCAGCCAAGGTGTGCCTTGGCGCGTTTTTTCCCTCGATGGACCACCGCGGCTGGTTCTCGATTTCCGAGAAGTGGATTGGAGCGGTTTTGACGAGACATCTTTTGATGCGTCCGAACGTGCGTCCCAAGTACGCGTCGGGGGCTTCCACCCGGGTTGGTCGCGTATGGTTGTTGATTTGTCCGGACCTTTTGGCTTGCAGCGTGCGGATATGGCCGTCGACAATACCGATGGTACGGCTTCGCTGAAAATAAAGCTCGAGCCAATGCAAAAAGACGAGTTTGCCGCAAAATCTGGTGTGCCGGACTTGCCTGGCTGGGAGAGACGCGTGCAGCCCTTGGTTACCGCAGTGAAGAACGGAAAAATCGACGAAGACAGTTTTGTCGTTGTTATCGATCCGGGTCACGGTGGAATTGACCCGGGTGCGGAACGAGGTGGTCTGCAAGAAAAGGGTCTTATGTTATCCTTCGCGCGCGAATTGAAAGAGGTGTTGTTGCGCCGTGACGACATAACGGTTGTGCTGACCCGAGACGCCGACGTCTTTGTCTCTTTGGAGCGTCGTGTCGCCATTGCGCACCAATCTCAGGCAGACATGTTTCTGTCACTTCATGCTGATGCGCTAAGCGAGGGTAGTGCGCATGGTGCAACTGTTTACACGCTGTCGGAAAGGGCCTCGGACAAAGCCTCTGCAGCGATGGCGGAACGACACAACCGTGCTGACCTCATGGCCGGTTTGGACCTGACAGGCACAGATGATGTGGTGGCTGACGTTCTGATGGACCTTGCACGGTTAGAGACAAAGCCGCGCGCGACACAGCTTGCTGATGCGATCCATCTTAGTCTGCAAGAGAATAGTTTACCGCTCAATTCGCGCCCTTTGAGAGAAGCAGGATTTTCAGTTTTGAAGTCGCCCGACATCCCTTCTGTGTTGTTGGAACTTGGTTTTTTGTCGTCTGAAAAGGACCGAAAAAATCTGTCCGATCCAACTTGGCGCGCGGAAATGGCAAAAGCGGTTGGCGATGCCATATCGGTTTGGCGGCTGACTGATGCGGCAACAGACGATCTGGTACGGCAATGAAATGCTCAGTAATTCTTGAAGCGTCTTGTGTTTTGACGGTGGGACAACGCGTGCTTATATGACGATCAATCGAAAGGAAGGCCAGCTATGCTCCGACCCATCCTAAGCTTCTTTGGATCGATCTTTAGCTTTGCGACGTTAAGCATTGCGGGCGTGGCTTTAGGCGTCGGTGCTATCTTTTTCGTTTATGGCCGGGATTTGCCTAGCCACGAGTCATTGGCCAACTACACCCCGCCAACAATCAGCCGGATTTATTCTGGCGAGGGGTTGATCATTGACGAGTTTGCTAAAGAACGCAGGCTCTTTACCCCGGCAAAGGATATCCCGCCGTTGGTAAAACAGGCTTTTATTTCTGCAGAGGATAAGAATTTTTATTCCCACGGTGGCTACGACGCGCGCGGTATTGCTGCTGCCGCGATTGAGGCCGTACAAACCCGGGGCGAGACTGTTCGCGGTGCATCAACCATCACTCAACAGGTGATGAAAAACTTCCTGCTCTCCGGCGATCGCAGAATTGAACGCAAGATCAAAGAGATCATCCTGGCCACGCGGATCGAAGGCACACTGGACAAGGAGGCCATTCTCGAACTGTACCTCAACGAGATTTTTCTCGGCCAGAATTCTTACGGAGTGACAGCGGCAGCGCAGACTTATTTCAACAAGTCCTTGTCAGAATTGTCCCCGCATGAAGCTGCGTTCCTGGCGTCGATGCCAAAAGCGCCCTCTGATTACCATCCTGTACGCGAGAAAGAGCGCCTGCAGGAACGTCGTGATTTCGTGCTCAAGGAGATGTACGAGAACGGCTATATCGACATGGCGACATACGAGTCAGAAGTGGCCGAGCCGTTGCGCTCCGTTCAAAATGGTGACTTTGAGCCCTTTAACGCGCAACTACCCCCGCGTGATTACTTTACAGATGAAATTCGCCGTCAGCTCAGCCGAGATTTTGGTGAAGGTGAGTTTTTCACAGGCGGCTTTACGGTGCGTGCGACAGTAGATCCTGAATTACAGACAGTTGCCGCCAAGGCTCTTCGCCTTCAGTTGGAGAAGTACGACAGGGGTCGCGGTGCTTGGCGCGGCACAGGTGTTGTGCTGCCAGAGGAGGCTTTGGTCGATGAAGACAGCTGGCGCTCAGCTTTGTCGAATACGGAGGTCGCGCGCGACATTGACCTCGATGGCGTTTGGTATCCTGCATTGGTTCTCGAGATTGGCGACCAACAGATGCGTGTCGGCATTGAAGGCGTCGAGCCTAGCGAATCCGAGCCGCAAGTCGTACCGCGCAGCGATATCGGCTGGCTGCCAAACAGTTTGAAGAACACTTTCAAACGCGGTGAAGTGTTGCATTTGCGCCGTGTGCTGGATGAAGGGAGCTTCGTCCGCTGGTCGGTGCGACAAGTGCCGGAAGTGCAGGGCGGATTCATGGCGATGGACGTCAACACCGGACGTGTGTTGGCCATGCAGGGCGGCTTTTCCTATCAGCATTCGGTATTCAACCGCGCCACGCAGGCAAAGCGGCAGCCGGGCTCGAGCTTCAAGCCATTTGTCTATGCCGCCGCGCTCGACAGCGGTTACACGCCCGCAACAATCATTGTAGATGCGCCAATCGAAATCGATACGCCGCAAGGAATCTGGCGACCCAAAAACTCGTCTAACAAGTTCTATGGGCCAACTCCGCTGCGCACGGGTATTGAGCAATCCCGTAACCTGATGACCATCCGCCTCGCTCAAGAAGTTGGTATGGACCAGGTGGCCAATTACGCGGAACGCTTTGGCGTTTACGAAAACATGGGTACGTTCTTGGCCAACTCACTGGGCTCAGAAGAAACCACCCTGTTCAACATGGTTGCTGCCTATTCGATGTTTGCAAATGGTGGCGAGCGCGTGAAACCCACGCTGGTTGACCGGGTGCAGGATCGTTTTGGCCGCACGGTTTATCGTCACGATGAACGCAATTGCACGGATTGTAATGATCCGACCATTGCACCGGACAGCAGCCCAAAGATCGTGTCCAATCGTTTTCAAGTCATGGACGAGATAACCGCATATCAGCTGACCTCGATGCTCAAAGGTGTCGTTGACCGCGGCACAGCTTCAGGCGCCATTAATCTTCCTGTGCCGATTGCAGGCAAAACCGGGACAACCAATGACGCGCGAGATGTCTGGTTTGTTGGGTTTTCATCGACCATCGCTGCAGGGTGCTACATCGGGTATGATCAACCACGCAGCCTCGGACGCAGCGCATTTGGCTCGTCCATGTGTGGACCGGTTTTCCAATCCTTTATGGAAAACGCTTTGGAGAAATACGGTGGGTCCAACTTCCGCGTGCCGGAAACTTGTCAATTTATAAAAATCGACCGCTACTCTGGCGCGCGCCTTACACCAGAGAACGACAACAGCAATGCGGTTGCCGAGTGTTTTCGTGGCGGTGAAGATGTTGTGTTTGGGCTTCTCTACGATGGTGGCTTTGAGATGGGCGGTGACTTCGTACGCTTTGCCGAAGGTGAAGTTGAAGAAGTTCGAGACGTGACCACATCCACCGGGGAAACGGGACAGGTGGGCGAAAAGTCGAGCTTTGAGAATCTCAGCACCGGAGGGCTTTATTAATACAGTCGCAGGCGCGTGGGTTTTCACCCACTCCGTTGATTGAACTTGTCTTCTCTCTATTGCATGCGCAATGCGCCATCGAGGCGGATCACTTCGCCGTTGAGATAGTCGCATTCAACTATGAACCGGGCCATCGCTGCGAATTCCTCCGGATCACCGAGCCGCTTGGGAAAAGTGACGCTTTGGGCGAGGCTATCTTGCACTTCTTCGGGTAAGCTCTTCAACATCGGCGTACCAAAGATGCCAGGCGCAATCGCCATGACGCGGATGCCTTCGCGTGCCAAATCACGCGCCATCGGAAGCGACAATCCGTAGACGCCTCCTTTTGACGCGGCATAGGCGGTTTGGCCCTTTTGCCCGTCAAAAGCAGCAATTGAAGCCGTATTGATGATAACGCCTCGTGTGCCGTCCGACGCAGGTTGGTTTTTAGCGATCTCAACTGCTGCCAGTCGTGCCACATTGAAAGACCCAACCAAATTGATGTCGATTGTGCGCCGAAATAGATCGAGATTATGCGGACCTTCGCGACCCAGCGTTTTTTCGCCTGCAGCAATTCCGGCACAGCTGATTGCCGTTGTGATCTTGCCCATGGAGGTCATCGCCGTCGATATCGCTGCAGACACTGATGTCTCGTCTGTTACATCCGTTTCGACAAAGTGTGCGCCAATCTCTTCTGCGACCTGCGATCCACGAACTGCATCGCGGTCAAGAAGCGTAACCTGCGCGCCCATCTCTCGGAAATGTCGTGCTGTGGCTTCTCCCAGACCCGAGGCCGCCCCTGTGATCACTGCTGCTGTTTCATCAATGCGCATCGTTATGCCTCTCGTATCGTTATCATTGTTGCGATAGGTCCTTCGTTTTGCGCTGTCAAAGCGATGTTCGGAACCAGCGTGCGCTGATCGCTAAGCCAACAACAGTAATCAAGATGCGAAGCACGTGATGCAGCGTTACGAGTGCTGGATTGGCAGCAAGACTGAGAGCAACCAGTGACATCTCTGTCACCCCTCCTGGTGCAAAGCTGATCAGCATCACATCAAAGGGTTGTTGTAGTGCTTCCATTAGCGTCACCGCAAAGAGTGCCGAAAGTACCAGCATTCCGCACACTGAAATGAGTGTGAGCCAAATACCTTGTAAAACCATCGCCGGTTTCAGTCCTTTGAAGCGCATGCCAAGGGCGGTACCCACGACAACCTGCGCCATGTTGATGAGCCATTGTGGCACATCGACGCTGAAGACACCCCAAAGCGTTAGCCCGGCGGCAACGGCCATCGGACCGGTCAATTGTTTGGCGGGAAAACGCAGATAGTGCCCCAAAGCGAACCCGGCGAGGCCAGCCAGTAAGGCAAGTGGAATAGCTTCAAGCGGCACATCAGCGGTGGCAAGGCTCATGCCAGCCGCGCTTCCAACTGGTTCGCC
>JBCDDS010000033.1:0-30238 GCA_039180185.1 Pseudomonadota bacterium
ACTATTGTAGATGATTTTACCATTCAGAACGAACAAATTTCGGCCAATGCCACCGGCGATTTGAACACGCAAAGCGGACAAATTGCCATTGAAGCCGTTTTGAACGACGTTTCTCTTTTGGAGCCCAAGCTGACCGGCCCAGCGACGCTGGACGCAGAGGCGGAATGGAGCGACGGCGCCGAACTTAAAGTCACAAGACTCATCGCCTCAGCGGCTGGAACAACGCTCAAGGGTAGTGGTGCCCTGCAGCCGGAAATAGAGGAGATGCCATTCGCGGGCCGTGCCGATCTTTTGGTCAATGATCTTTCGCGTTTCAACCAATTGACGGCCCGCTCTCTTGGCGGGCGACTTGACGCGATCATAGAGGGTACGGGAAACGTGAGCGGCTTGCGATATGAAATTGATCTCACTGCAAATTCAACAGATTTACAGATCGGCGAGCCCATGCTTGATCCGCTCATTACGGGAGATGGCGCGTTCAATCTCGCGGCAAAGCGGCGAGGAGATGAACATGTCGTGGACAGCGTGACGCTGAGGTTTCCCAAGTTGTCCGCGAGTGGGTTCGGTCAAACCGACGGTCAAGTCTTTGTGGCGAAGCTTTTAGCAGATATCACGGACTTGACGGGCGTTGCGCCCGGCCTTTCTGGACCAGCAAATCTCGATGCAGCTGCCAAATGGGAACGTGGCGGGCGTTTGGAAGTCGAGAGTTTGTCTGCAAGTGGTCTGGATGCGAAAATCACTGCATCAGGCTTTGTCGAGCCGCAACATGAAGCTTTTCCATTTGCTGGAAAGATCAACCTGATCGCAGAAGACCTGGAGAGATTTTCAGGCCTGTTAAAACGCCAGATAAAAGGACGCGTTGACCTCAATGCAGAGGGTGAAGGTGAAATCGGCAAGCAAAAGATCAAGGCAAAAGTTGATCTTGACGCGTCCGAATTTAGAACGAGCTTCGTTGATTTGGACAAGTTGGTTGGCGGAGATATCTCGCTTCAAGCCGTGGGCAGTTATGGCGATGGCCCACCTGACATAGCGCTCGTAAAACTCGACGCGTCCGGTCTCAAACTCGCTGTTGAAGGCGGCGGACCAGGGCAACCCATTTCTCTCTTTGTGCAACTCAGAGACTTGGGTCAGTTTGCGCCCGGATTTGACGGCCCTGGTAATGCGGAAGGTAACCTGCGTTTTCTCGACCGAGAAGGTCGCGACGCGGAAGTCGATCTCAGCTTTTCTGGCCCCGGTGGAATTACAGGAAACCTTTTAGGACAGATCGAAAACCTGGGCAAAAAACTTGCGTTATCCCTCAACGGACGCGCGCCACTTGGAGTGGCCAATCGATTTATCTCTCCCAATTCAATCCAAGGCAAAAGCGAATTCGACCTACGGATCGACGGCGCACCAAACCTGTCAGCACTATCTGGTCAAGCTAGGTTGGACAGCGGGCGTTTCGTATTACCCGCTGCAAACATCGTGTTGAATAGCATTACCGGCGCGATTGACCTGGCAAACTCGACGGCAAAAGTCAGTGTGACTGGTAACTCAGAAAAGGGTGGCGGACTGGAGTTGAAAGGACCAGTTTCTCTGACCGCGCCCAATCAAGCAAATTTAGATCTGGTACTGTCTCAGTTTGGCGTTTCAAGACCAAGCCTTTACTCGACCACGTTAAATGGCACGGTTTCGGTAAACGGCGCGCTTGCGGCAGGCGCAACAATCGGCGGGGTCATAGATCTTGGCGTCACTGAGATACAGGTGCCGTCAGGAAGCTCGGGTGCTGGAACCATTATCGACGTCAAGCATGTGAACGCGCCTGTGGAGGTGACAGAAACCCGACGGCGCGCCGGACTTATCGAAGAGAAAAAATCCGGTCCCGCCGCAGCTTTTCCACTTGATCTGACAATCAACGCACCAGACCGTATTTTCATTCGCGGCCGCGGATTGGACGCAGAGTTGGGCGGTGCCGTGCGCCTTTTCGGTACCACAAAAGATGTCGCCGCGAGCGGTACGTTTGAACTAATACGTGGACGGTTGGACATTCTTGGGAAACGTCTCACCCTTACTGAAGCGCTCATTAATCTTCGTGGCGCACTTGACCCATTTCTTCGCGTTGTCGCTGAAACTGATGTCGACGACGTAACAGCGCGGGTCATTCTTGAAGGGCTGGTCAGCGATCCTGAGGTTCGATTTGAATCATCTCCTGATCTGCCACAAGATGAAGTGGCTTCGCGGCTCCTATTCGGACGTGGGCTAGACAACATATCGCTGTTTCAAGCTGCGCAGTTGGTCGGTGCAGCAGCGACACTTTCAGGGCATCGTTCCGGTGGTCTTGTGGCCAATTTTCGAAATCAATTTGGCCTGAGCGATTTCGATGTGACATCAACGGATGGCGGCGCTACCCAATTCACGGCGGGTGCCTATATTTCGGATAATCTTTACTCTGAAGTGGCTGTCGACAGCGAAGGAAACGAAGAAATTAACCTAAACCTTGATGTCACACCACAACTGACCGTTCGAGGCAGTGCTAGCACGGATGGAAACTCTGGCTTGGGTATCTTCTTCGAACGCGACTATTAGAGCGCTGCATTTTTGATGCTCCGTGTCGCGAATGACGGGTCAATGCCGAAAGAAAGCACCTAGCCTACACGGAGTGAAATCAGCGATAGGCGCTTTTGATGACCGCCGAAACTCAATCCGCAGGCTATTCTGACCAGCAGAAATACGGCGTTGTTTTTGTGTTTGCCGCGGGTGTGCTGTGGTCGACAGTGGGCCTTGGCATACGCCTGATAGAGGATGCGGTTGTCTGGCAAATCCTGTTTTACCGCTCGATTAGCCTGTCGCTTTTCCTCTTTGTTGTTATCCGTTTGCGCTCTGGTGAGAACCCTTTTGCGCAGGTCTTGCGCCTTGGATTTCCAACGGTAATCGCTGGGTTGTCTCTGGTGGCGGCCTATTCCGGCGGAATTTACGCGATCCAAGCCACATCGGTCGCCAACGCGATGCTTCTTTTCGCAACAGCGCCTTTCATGGCTGCCATTTTGGGCTGGCTCGTACTTCGCGAGAACGTTCGTTTGGCCACCTGGATTGCCATTGCCGTCGCAATCGTCGGTATTGCGATTATGTTTGCCGATGCCTCTGGCAAGGTCGCGATGAGCGGCAGTCTTGCCGCCTTAGGCTCCGCCTTAGGTTTTGCGGTGTTCACTGTAGCGCTACGTTGGGGAAAATCCGACGATATGCTCTCGTCTGTGTTTCTCTCAGGGCTCTTTGCCATCGTGATAACATTCGGAGTTTGCCAGTACCTCGGGCTTTCTATGGTCGTCTCACCGCGCGATGGCAGCATTGCAATGAGCATGGGTGTTTTCCAAGTGGGAGCCGGATTGATCCTTTATACAATCGGGTCACGCAGCCTGCCTGCAGCGGAACTCACTCTGTTGTCCCTGGCAGAAGTCCTTCTTGGCCCAGTCTGGGTGTGGATTTTTCTTGGAGAGACAGCCGGAACCAATACGCTCATCGGCGGTGCGGTTTTGTTGACCGCCATCGCGGGAAATGCGCTTTCGGGCAAAAAACGAAAGCCGCCGCCAATCACCGCGCCCTAGACGCCTGCAGGGTTTTCGGCATCGCGGCCAAGTGCCTTTAGGTCTGAATACCTATCTCCAATCCGGTGATGTGGTCGACCACCAGTAGCAGCGCCAAGAGCCACCACCAATTCGTCGGGTGCAGGTGCGTCGTAGATTGAAAACTGCACAGTCAAATAATGTGAACGGCGTCCCGTATCATGTTTATCCATAAGCGGAATTTGGATCTGTGTGTTCGCGGGACCACGTGTGTTGGTGAACCCGAGATAGCTCTTGGCCCCAACTGCTTCGCGAAAAAAGTTGCCGAACTGCAAGGTATGAATAAGCGCTGAGCCATGCTCTATCTCGCAATCGACACCCGAGACACAGGCCTTACCGTAGGCCTCAATCGCGTCACCCGAGCCGGCAAGAGCAATAAGACGTTCGGTGAGCGCTTTGCCCAGAACCGGAGCAATGCGTTTGATTTCAGGGCCAAGGTCCTCGATGTATTCTTTACCCGCCCAAGGGTTCCGCAATACAGCCGCAACACCGATCATCCGTAACACGGGGTTTGCTTTTTTAGCACCTTCGCGGTGGATATCTTCATCAAATGTCACGATTTTTCTCAGCTCTGGCAGCATATTCGGTTTCCTTGATTAGATTAATACTCTGTCGAGAAATGCACGAACTGGCGTGTTAACAGCATTCGGATTCTCAGCGAGGGCCATGTGTCTGAGCCCCGGCAGTATCAGTAACTCACCCCCATCAATTTCAGCAGCAATCGCCTTTGACATCTCGGGGTTGTTTCCCAAGTCCTCATCAGCCGTGAGGGCCAGGGCCGGAAGTCTCAGAGGGGGGTTGGGGCTTATGATTTCCTCCACACCTTCTGCAAGTACGCGATAGACTTTCGGATAAACACTTTTGTCATTGGCCAGTACCCAACCGCGGACAAGTTCCATCATCCGCGGATTGCTGGCTCGGAAGGGTTCTGTAAACCAACGCTTAAGCGCATCCTCCACAGTCGCCTCGGGCCCCTCGAACTTTGCCTGATCCACACGTCTGACAACAGCCGCTTGCGCCTCCGGTGTCCTTCTATGTGGTGAATTGAGCACTACTAATGCTTGGACGCGATCAGGATAGTCCTGCGCGAAACGGCGACAGATCATACCGCCCAGTGAAAATCCTATAATCGCTGCGGTTTCAACATCTGCGGCATCCATCACGCAAGATAACTGCCGAGAAAAAAGCGATAGCGAAGGGGTTTTGGGTGGGTCAATGCTGTCGCCGTGGCCGTAGAGATCGTAAGTGATCACATCATAGCGGTCTGCCAGCGCAGGTATCATCCATTGCCAAACTGCCTGATTAAGCCCAAGCCCATGGATCAAAACAGCAGTCGACGCGCCTTGCACGCCATGGCGCTCCCACAAGGTTCCGTCAGGTGCAATCGCCATTCTGTTTCTCCGCTGGTTGACGTGAAAACGCATATCCTAGACTGATTTTATTCAACAAGCAGAATCAATCGCCGCATAGGGAGGCCGCTATGAACGCAGACATCAGAACCTATCAGATGTTGATCGGAGGTGAATGGGTCGATGCCTCCGATGGTGGCCAATTTGAAAGTATCAACCCCTCAACCGGTAGAGTTTGGTCCCGCGTACCAGAAGCGACCGAGGAGGACGTGGACCGCGCGGTTCGGACAGCACATGAGGCTTTCCTGAACGGTCCATGGTCAAAAATGACGCCAACCGAGAGAGGTAAACACCTGCGCCGTTTAGGTGATCTATTGGCTGAAAAGTCAGAAGAACTCGGCCGTATCGAAACTATAGACACTGGTAAAATGCTTAAGGAAACGCGTTGGCAGGCGAAATACATCGCTGAGTTTTTCCATTTCTACGCCGGGTGCGCCGACAAGATCGCCGGAGAAACACTCCCTATCGACAAGCCAGACCTCTTTGTTTTCACCAAACGCGAGCCTTTGGGCGTTGTCGCCGCTGTTGTGCCTTGGAACAGTCAGCTGTTTCTGGTCTCCGTGAAAATCGGACCGGCACTTGCAGCGGGAAACACAATTGTTTTGAAGGCCAGCGAGCATGCAAGCGCGGCGATGCTGGAGTTTGGTGAACTGATTGATAAGGCTGGCATTCCGCCCGGTGTCGTCAACATCGTCACCGGCCACGGCGATCCGTGCGGTAGAACCCTAACCGGACACAAACTTGTATCACGGATTTCTTTTACTGGCGGACCGGGAGCAGCGCGACATGTACTGGAGAACTCAAAAAATAACTTTGCTGAAGTGAGCCTTGAGCTTGGCGGAAAATCACCGTTCATCGTCTTTGACGACGCCAATATCGAAAGTGCTGTAAACGCCTCTATCGCGGGGATTTTTGGTGCTACAGGGCAAAGCTGCGTCGCGGGCTCAAGGCTCTATCTGCATGAAAATATTGCTGACGAATTTCTGGAACGCATGGTTGCACAAGCACGAGAGATAAAGATTGGCGATCCCTTACTGGAAGAGACACAGATGGGTCCGCTTTGCACACAGGGGCAGCGCGACAATATCGAGCGCGAACTGGACTTTGCCAAGAAAGAAGGTGCTGAAATTTTGACCGGGGGACAACGGCCAGTTGGGTTTGACGGGTTGTACTTCGAGCCCACCATCCTGGCATGCCCACGCCAGGATATGCGTATCGTCGATACAGAACTATTCGGCCCGGTGCTCTGCGCTCAGCGCTTCAAGAACGAAGAGGAAGTCATTGAACTTGCAAACGATACAGAGCATGGGCTCGCGGCAGGGATTTTCACACGCGACAGTGCGCGATCGCTGCGCATGTCAAGTGCAGTGCGAGCGGGCATCGTGTGGGTTAACACTTATCGCGTGATTTCTCCGATTGCTGAATTTGGAGGTATCAAAGGGTCTGGCTACGGACGCGAGAGCGGTATGCAGGCGATGTACGACTACACACGGCCGAAGACCGTATGGATGAACACCTCTGATGAGCCGATGGCCAATCCGTTTGTCATGAGATGAAACACGTCCGTGCACATGGATTGGGTTGATAAGTGAAGTCTGTTACCGATTAACACTTCTTTCTCACAGTCGTTCTATTCTGCGAGTGATGTCTATTCATTCACACTACTTTCCGAGTATATTTCGCCAAAAGAAGACTGAAGGCAGACCCATGCAGGTGGTGATTCACGCAGGTGCCCACGTGACGGACGAGGACAGGTTAATTTCCTGTCTGCTCAGGAACCAGGACCAGCTTTCCGGCATTGGTACACACGCCCCGTCTCCCAAGAGCTACCGTAAACAACTGCGTGACTTCTTCAATGAGGGAGGAGGTCCCTCGGAAGCGGACGACATCAAACAGCAGCTTCTGAAAGGTGCCGAGTCGCCGTCAGCCGTAGAGCGCTTGGTGATTTCCAACCATGCATTTTTTGGCACACCACGCATGGCCGTGGGCAGCGGGATATTCTATCCAAAGGCGCAGGAAAGACTGGATATACTCAGCCAAGTCTTCGCAGGTGATAAGCTGGAACTGTTTCTGGCGGTACGTAATCCGGCGACCCTGCTACCGGCCTTGTTTGCGAAAACGCAATATGAACAAATCACTGATTTTCTGAATGGTGTGGAGCCTTCGGATTTTCGCTGGTCCGAAATGATAAAGAGGCTTCGCGCACAATTCCCAGAGATAGCAATCACGGTATGGTGCAACGAAGACACGCACTTAATCTGGGCGCAAGTTGTACGCGAAATGGCTGGTCTTGACCCAACCGCGACCTTCGAAGGCGAGCACGCATTGGTCGAAAGCCTGATGACACCACTCGGTTTCAAAAGGTTCAATGAATACTTGGAGGGTCGGCCGGGAATGACCGAAACTCAAAAGCGCCGCGTTATCATGGCGTTTCTCGACAAGTTTGTGAAACAGGATGAAATAGAGGAAGAGCTTGATGTGCCGGGCTGGACAGATGATCTCGTCGAGAAACTGACCGAAATGTATGATGAAGACAGCTTCGCAATGAGCCGTATATCCGGGGTGAACTTCTTGGCGCCATAATGGCAATTGCAACTCGGTCTTTTGCCCGATTGCGCCCGTTCACATGCCCAAAGCTTCCTTGTAGAGCTCCAAGACAGCCTCTTCTTCGGCGACATCATCCTTGTCGCGCCGCCGCAGCACAATAACTTTGCGCATTACCTTTGTGTCGTAACCACGCGCTTTCGCCTCTGCCATCACTTCTTTTTGCTGTTCCGCGATGTCTTTCTTTTCCTGCTCAAGCCGCTCAAAACGTTCAATAAACTGCCTTAATTCGTCAGCAGTCACGCGAAAGCTTCGGTCTACATCGTTTTCCAGTAGTTCTGTGTTCATACGCGTTCTCCCTGGGTCTACGGCAGCCTCGTGACTATCCTTGTGCGATGAGCGCCGCAAGCCAGATTCGTGGAGACAACTGGGATCAAACAGTATCCATTCGCTTGCAGTCAGCGCAGTCTAAGCCTATCTCCACGACGTATTAAAACTGGAGAGCTCGTATGGCTGTGCTGATATGGATCGGAACCGCGGTCACACTTTGTGGTCTTGCGCTTTTGGTTATGTGCATCGTCAGAATTGCGCGGGCTAAACGCACCGGTTTGCCTGAGACAGAGCTGCGAGACGCGCTGCAAAAAATCGTTCCCATGAACACAGGTGCTCTTTTTCTTTCGATGTTCGGTCTGATGCTTGTGGTCGCCGGCATCGCGTTCAGCTGAAGAACTTCTCTCCATTCTTGACCATATCCTGGATCTTTTCAGACGGCGTCCAAATGTCTTTCGAGACCGCACACAAGGGGCTCATAGCGCGCAACATGCCCAGCAGGCCTTGTTCATCGGCTTGCAACAATACGCCACCCTTCGTTGGCGCAAATCCGAACGCTTTTACCATGCAAAGGTCGATGTCGTGTACGCGTTTAACCGTCTCTTCTTCGATCATCTTTGTGGCTTCGTTCACAAGCGCAGTGTGTAACGCCATTTTCAGAGGAACGTCCGGCAACTCTACCCGATCATCTTGATCCTCTCGCCAAGCTGCAAACCAACTCTGCAACTCTGGGTCAAGCATCATAGTCTGCTCGCCTGGAACACAGAAGCCTGTACCTGAAACTAAACCTGCGGAAACGTCTTCAGCGCGGTCGTCCAAAACGTTTAGTTCTTCAGCATGCTGCCCGAAGATACGGGACATGGTTTCACCAATCTTTTCTATGCCCATGCGGTCGCATAGGAACAAGAAGCCTTGTGGAAAACCGATTGCTTTGGCTGCTTGCTCCACATCGCGCACATCGGCGCCTGCAGTAATAAGCGCCAAAGCGGAGCGAAGTCCTGTGGTTATAAGCCTTTGACCAATCAGACCGGGGTTGTCTCCACAACAAAGTACAGTATCGCCATTCGACGAAAAGTAATGAAAAACAGTAGCTAAGCTGTCTGGATTGATGTCATCACGGGTCGCTAGCTCGCTGAGAGCGGCTCCAAAAACCGGACGGTAGCGGCGCAAGCCGATTGGATCTACTTGCAGATCTTCACGGATTTTCTTGAGTGGTGTGTGTTCATTCACAACACACCAGATTGTGCCAGGTTTGATGAAACCACGATCAAATTCGATATCACCAGCGTCCAGCACAACATCCGCGTGACGCAGGACAGATTGGTCAGTGCCAAAAGTCACACGCGAATAGTAGCGCTCGCGTTGCGCATCATCGATCTTGCCTTGCTTCACGGCCAGTTTGAGCAAGATATCGAACCCAGCCTTCAACTGCGTCTGCCCAATACTGTCTGCGCTGAGCGCCAGAACAGATTGGCCTGCCTGAACGCAAAATAAGATGTCCTGCGATAAATCAGTATCAGATCCTACAACGACGATGCTGTCGACATGCTTTGGTTCCGCTTTGATATTAATCGGCAAGGTCCTCGCGCGCCACTCGGAGGCGTAGACATGTCGTAGTGACTTCGCATCCTTCGCAAAAAGCCGATCTTCGAAAGCAGATTGCTCGAATTCGAGTCCGCTTTCAAACGGCAGGAGCTGCGCGGCTCGCACACATCTCAATATATCTGTTGAAATGCCGTTGCGCTCCGAAAGACGGGTTTCGACCGCCGTGATCGCTCGCTGATACCCCTCGGGATCCGAAAAACCGCGGGATACATCACGCGTTCGCATTAATGGTACTTTCACAGTCATTCCCAATGCGAAATCGACAGCAGCAGGTTCCGGGGACGCCTCGATTATCTGATTAATCATCGGCTTCAAACGTGCATCTTCGACCGGAATTGACGAGCCCGACAGCAACAATTCAAGCGACGCCTGAGCACCTAAAATTCGCGGCAACCGTTGCGTACTGCCGCCGTTTGGCACAATACCAAGTCGCACTTCTGGCAGACCGATCTTGGTTTTGCTCTGAGCCACTCGCGCATGTGCAGCCAAAGCAAGTTCGAAGGCCGCGCCAAGTGCGTTCCCCTTGATCGCGGCTACAACAGGTTTAGGGCTTTCCTCTATCTGAAAAGCCAGATCATTGATCCAGGGTTTCTCAGGCTCTGCATCGTACTCCGTGACATCAACGCCAGTTGAAAACACCTGACCTGCGCCTGCCAAAACGATCGCCTTCACCGCATCATCGTTAATCGCTTTTGAAAGATGGGATGAAAGCTTGCGACGCACGTCTGGAACAAGCGCGTTAGACGCACCACGCTGTACCGTCAGCACCGCTACCGCGTTGTGAATTCTGTAGTGGACTTCAGTCCCCACACCCGAACCTGTGTTTTGTCGTATCTGCGACAGACTATGGTGCACGTCTTCCCGTCGCAAGCGCGGCAATGGTTTTGTCGAAAAAAGTCAACCTATTGGGCAGCTTGCGCTTCGGCATGAGCATTAACCGGAAGTGTGACACGGAATGCTGCACCCGACTGTCCAGGTATGTATTCTATCACTCCGCCAAGTCGCGCCATGATTTCCCTGCAGATCGCCAATCCAAGACCCGCGCCTCCTGCTTTCGTTTCACTCACACGCGCAAATTTCTCAAAGATCGTGTTTTGTTTGTCTGACGGAATGCCATTCCCGTTATCGGTAAAGTCAATCCACACCAGGCCATCGCCTTCGTGAACCTTGACTTTCAAAATAGGCTCGTCTGCCTCACAATACTTTCTTGCGTTTGACATCAGGTTGATGAAAACCTGCGCCAATCGATCAAGGTCAGTATTTATCGTCACCTTTTCGTATTTCCGATTGCGCTTAAGCTTCAAATTGCTATCTGCCAATCCCGCGCCCAACTCTGCACGGTCGAGCAGGTCTGAAACTTGGCCGTTCTCGATATTGAGAACGATCTGGGCATTTTCCAAGACGCTTAGGTCAAGAAGGTCGTCCAACAATCGCGTGAGACGACCAGCTTCTTCATTGATAATCGAGGCGAATTTGTTTCGCTCTTCCGTATCGAGTTCCCGTCCATCTCGCAGAATCTCAGAAAACGCTCTGATTGATGTCATTGGAGTACGAAGTTCATGGCTAATCTGGCTAAGAAACGCGTCCTTTTGGACTGAAAGCTGTGTTAGTTTCTCATTGACCTGCTGCAACTGACGGGCTGTTCTAGCTTGCTCCTGCGTCTTGGCCTCAAGCTGGTTTGAATACTCCATTATCTGGGCGGTTTCATCCGCCACCGCCATTAGGTCTTGCACCGAAACTGTAGTGCCTCCTGTAATCTGCCCGATCATGGCATGGGCCGTAGCCGCACCCACAGAACCCGCCAAAGCTCTTTCGAGCTTCGACAAAAAGTCTGCCGTGGTTTCGGGCAAGTATCCCCCGATACCTTGTTCCCGGGCAGCTTCGGAAAACAATGCCTGTGCCTCTGCCGCGCCCATGATCCGCTGCGACATGATCAATAGGTCCTCACTCTGTGCAAGCCCGGCGCGCCACCCACCAGAGGGAGCTGAATGATCAAAGACGTTAACAAACTGTGCAGCCTGCAACCGCTCAAGCGGCTCCGGAAAACTGAGAAGAGATACAAAAACGAAGACAAACACGTTTAGTGACAGAGACCACATGAAGGCATGCATTACCGGGTCCAGACCTACCGTGCCGAACAAACTCTGTGGTCTCAACCAAGTAAGTCCGAAAAGTCCGTTTTCGAGCAGAACTGATGGCATAATGAAGGACGGACCGAAACTTGGCAGGAAGAGGCAATAAGCCCAGATCACAAAACCAACGCCAAGACCAGCAAGCGCGCCTGTGCGGTTAGCCCCGCGCCAGAACAGCCCACCAACAAGAGCCGGCAGAAACTGCGCCACGCCAACAAATGAGATGAGTCCGATAGCAGCTAACGCCGCACCGCCGCCCGATAGGCGAAAATAGAGGTATCCCAAAAAGAGGATGATCGCGATCGAAAGGCGTCGCGTCAAAATGGCCACATGACGAACGTCGCCCGATACCACTGCAAATCCCCCGGTCATCGAAAGCCAGATGGGCATAACGATGTGGTTTGATACCATCGTTGAGAGCGCAATGGCTGCCACGATCACCATCGAGGTCGCGCTGCTAAACCCACCTAGAAACGAAAGGATTGCAAGTTCTTCTTGCCCTGCCATCAAAGGCAGAGTGAGAACAAACAGATCCGGATTTGATCCTACCGGCATAAGGTCGAGACCAATTGCTGCAATGGGCACAACAAAAAGCGACATTAGCATAAGGTAAGCTGGGAAGGCCCACGACGCCGTGCGCAGATGGCTTTCATCTTCATTCTCAACAACCATCACCTGAAACATCCTCGGCAGGCAGAGGAACGCGACGGCAGAAAGAAGCGTTAAACCAACCCAGCGGCTGCCAGGTACTTCCCAACGCGCGATCTCAGACGCGTCAATTCGGGCAATCGTGTCGGTTATTCCACCGGCAAGACCCCAAACAACAAACACGCCGACCGCAAGCAAGGCAAAGAGTTTTACAACGGCTTCTAACGCAATAGCCATGACCACGCCGTGGTGGCGTTCATTGGCATCGAGGTTACGCGTGCCAAAGAGAATAGTGAAAATCGCGAGACCAGCAGCGACCCAAAACGCCGTCGAGGTCTGGTTTACTTCTGCCGCCTGCGAAGGGTCGGCTTCGGCAAATGTTGCGAACGAAAATGTGACCGATTGCAGCTGCAATGCGATGTATGGCGTTGTACCAATCACTGCCATAAGCGTGACGAATACACCGAGCGCATTCGACTTGCCGTAGCGTGATGAAATGAGGTCCGCGATCGACGTGATTCTTTGGCTGCGTCCAACGCGGACTAGTCTGCGCAACGTCCACCACCAACCGATCATTACTAAAGTTGGTCCCAGGTATATTGTGATGTATTCCAGGCCAGAACGCGCAGCAAAACCGACGGCCCCGTAAAACGTCCAAGCGGTGCAGTAAATCGAAAGCGACAGCGTGTAAATTAATGGAGACCGAAGCCAAGTACCGCGTCCCCTCGCCGCAGCACTGTCCGCCGCAAACGCCACAATAAACAGGATGATTACGTAGAGCAGGCTTACCAATACAAGTATGTTGAGCGCACTCATTCAGGGCTCCTGCCGTTCGTCTATCGCCCCATCTTGCTGCAGTTTTAAGCGCCTCGAAATCAAAGCCGAAGCGCCTGCCAAAAACACCCAGACCAGAAACAAATACAACATGACGCTTACGGTGCGTATGCTGTCACTCACCTCCCCACCCTTCCAGAGTAGTGGAAGACAAAACAATCCGATACCGAGCAAAGGAAGGAGCCGTGCTGCGTCCGCCAATCTCCGGCTTTGGTAGGTCCGTTTGGCAACAAAAACAGGATTGCGTTGCGAAGTCATGAGTTTGTCAAAGCCCGAACCGCGTCAAGCACTTCTGAATTCGAAAATGGCTTAGTCATATATTGGTTCGCACCTGACATTTCCGCCATCTCGATATCTTTTGCCTGGCCACGGGCAGACAACATTAAGACCGGCAACTCAGTGAACGACTCGTCAGAACGAATTTCTTGCAATATGTCGAACCCACTTTTTCCAGGAAGCATCACATCCAGGATCACAATGTCCGGGCTTCGCGCTCGTACCGCATCAATGGCATCATGACCGTTAGAATGGGTTTTCACGTCCCATCCGTCCCGGCTCAGGATAAAGCTAACAGCCTCTATTATGTTTTGTTCGTCTTCGATCAGAAGCACCCTTTTTGCCATCCAATCGGCCTCCCCTCCGATCAAATTGCAATCTTAGATTAGAGTATTGCGTAACCTGTCGCGGTGTCAAAACATGAAATGATTTCGTGAGGATATCGGCTCAGTGAGGTGCGACACAGTCGGTGAGCCCGCAAACGCTGCATCGATCCGTCTCAACGGGCAGAGCCAAGCCTTCTGGATTGTTGAGTTCTGGGATAATTAACATGTACGCAGTGCAAGCTCCGGACGTTGAGAACCCCGCAGAAACATCCTGTTCTGCTGCCGACATTGCAACGAAACGAAAGTCGTTTTGACGCATGCTGGTCAAAACCGGACGCGTGGGATCGGTCAGTGTCGAATTCAATGGCCAGTAGGCGCATCCGCTGAATGATCTCGGAAGTGTAAGACCTCGTAAGGGCTTTCGAGGAAGCATTTCGCCTGACGTCCTCATCGCGTAAAGACCGGTCGCACCCGTGGCTTCTTCAGGTAGATTAGCAATACGGCGCAACACCTGAGCCATCGGAACATCGAAAGCGCGCATAATTACTTCGGGATGAATCCCGTGCGTTGCTATCAGTTCAGATACTTGATCCAAGGGCAAAGCACGTGCGTCCTGCAAGTAACGTTCAAGCGTTTCATGGGCCAAATCGACAGAAGCTTCAGACGCGATAGCATCACTTTCTGCGATCAGCTTTTCTATCGATACATCTGAAGCGACCAGACGATCCGCTTGCCGCTCTAGTTCAGGAAAGTGGTATTGGTTTTCGGCGAGAAAAGCTTCCACTTCATCGCCCGTCGAAATCATGGACGCGTTTGAGTTTGGCCCTTGCTCCAGGTAGTGCACCAAGGCTTCGGCGCCTTGCGCCAAACGTTCTCCATCTTCGTTCATGTTGCGGTGAAAGCGCATGAGCCATTCCGGCTCCAGTTCCTTGGTTTCGACCAAGATGGACGCCGTCGACCGAATAGAAGTCACTGTCGAAATAACTTCATGCAGCGCATCGGAAAGCAACGGGTCGTTTGACAGTCGTTCGGTCATCGCATTTACGCTGCGCTGCAATTGTCCTTTTTGTTCTTGCAAACTTATGATCAGCTGCGCCCACCCAGGAAACCTACCAGCGAATTCTTCAATTCGATCAAGTTCGGGGGTAGCGGCGCTACGTGTGACACCAACCGGGATTTCTTCGACAGCCTCTTTTAGTGACGCGAGTAGTGACGCTTCTGCACCCTCACTCAAAAGCGACGCCTCAACCTCGAGAGCTTCTGCAATCTGCAAAAGAGTCTTACCGCCGATTCGTCTACGGTTATGCTCTATCAGGTTTAGATAGCTTGCAGAGATGCCAACTGCTCTCGCCAGTTCTGATTGTTTGAGACCTAGCGTCGTTCGGCGCTGCCTAATGCGGGTCCCTGCAAAGTCCGTCTCGCGCAAAGCTGAGCTCCTGATTTACTTTGATTAATTCCACTTATGTAAATTATTTTACATTTTTCTGCGGTGCGTTGAAGAAAATTTTTACAAATAAACTGAGTTAAGGTCATGACTTGTTGCCTAATTTACTGGAACGCTGCGATGTTGTTCATGCCAAAAAAGTGCATGCAGTGGCCCATGGAGGTGGGTACTGCCTTGTCGTAATTGGGAGGACTCATATGACAAAAACTGATCTAACACGTCGCGGCGTTATCAAAACCGGTGCTGTAGCCGGTGCTGGTCTTGCGCTGCCGACAATTTTCACGGCACAATCTGCGGCCGCGTTTACGAATGAACCAACTGGTGGTGCTGTAACGCTTGGCTTCAACGTGCCGCAAACAGGCCCATATGCCGATGAGGGTGCTGACGAGTTGCGCGCTTACGAGCTGTGCGTCGAACACCTGAACGGTGGCGGCGACGGCGGCATGATGAACACGTTCTCGTCAAAAGCGCTGAAAGGTAACGGCATCCTTGGCAAGAAAGTCGAGTTTGTCACTGGCGACACTCAGACCAAGGCCGACGCAGCACGCGCATCTGCCAAGTCGATGATAGAAAAAGACGGCGCCATCATGATCACAGGTGGTTCGTCCTCCGGTGTGGCTGTGGCCGTTCAGGCGCTCTGCCAAGAGGCGGGTGTTATCTTCATGGCGGGTCTGACGCACTCAAACGACACCACGGGTAAAGACCGCAAGGCCAATGGCTTCCGCCACTTCTTCAACTCGTACATGTCCGGTGCGGCTTTGGCGCCTGTGCTCGCTGCCAACTATGGCACTGAGCGTAAGGCCTATCACCTGACAGCCGACTACAACTGGGGCTACACCACAGAAGAAGCGGTGAAATCCTCAACCGAGGCATTGGGTTGGGAAACTGTTGCAGCGGTAAAAACACCACTGACTCAAACAGACTTCTCGTCCTACATTGCTCCGGTTCTGCAGTCGGGTGCCGACACGCTGGTTCTGAACCACTACGGCGGCAACATGGTGAACTCGCTGACCAACGCGGTTCAGTTTGGACTGCGTGACAAGCAGGTGAACGGCAAAGACTTCCAGATCATCGTGCCTCTGTACTCTCGCCTTATGGCGAAAGGCGCTGGTAAAAACGTTGCTGGTATCTTTGGCTCAACAAACTGGCACTGGTCGCTTCAGGACGAAGGTTCCAAAGCTTTCGTGAAATCCTTCGGCACCAAGTACGGCTTCCCGCCGTCGCAGGCCGCGCACACCACATATGTACAGTGCATGCTTTATGCAGACGCTGTGGAACGTGCTGGCTCGTTCAACCCATGCGCCGTCGGTGAAGCTCTCGAAGGCTTCGAGTTCGACGGTATGGGCAACGGTCCGACACTCTATCGCGCGGACGACCACCAGTGCTTCAAAGATGTGCTGGTTGTGAAAGGTAAAGAGAATCCAGACAGCGAATTCGACCTGCTCGAAATCGTTGAGGTGACTCCTGTTGAACAAGTGACCTACAACCCGGATCACCCACAAATGGGTGGTGCAGAGGCCACTTTGGGCACCTGTAACCCAGGCGCCTAAGCAGCAAACGAACCTATGCCGGGGCGGGTTTGCTGCCCGCCCCGCGCTGAACCGTCCCGCGTGTACTGGGCGCGAGACCCCTGATTCAGGAACAGACCGATGGAAGCCATCATCCTGCAAGTTTTAAACGGGCTGGACAAAGGATCGGCCTATGCATTGATAGCCCTGGGCCTCACGCTCATCTTCGGAACGCTTGGCGTGGTTAACTTTGCGCATGGTGCGTTGTTTATGATCGGAGCGTTTTGCGCCGTTACGTTGAGCCGCATATTGACGTGGTCGCGAACTGTGATCGACGAGACGCAAACCGACTTTTTGGGAAATCCGCTCAAGGTCGAAGTGCCTTACGTGTACGATTGGTTTGGGCAACAAACGGGCGACACGATTATTGACTGGGCTGTTCCGCTTTCAATTTTATTCGCAATACCCGTGATGATGGTCATCGGCGTTGTCATGGAGCGCGGATTGATCAAGCATTTCTACAAACGCCCGCACGCCGACCAAATCCTGGTTACATTTGGTCTGGCCATCGTTCTGCAAGAAATCATCAAATACTTTTACGGCGCCAATCCGATCCCAACACCTGCACCAGCAGCGTTCACTGGATCGTTTGATTTTGGCGCAATGCTTGGCTTTGACCCGAACCTGATTATCTACCCGTACTGGCGCATCATATACTTCGCTTTCGCAGCGCTAATCATTGGATCGGTGTTCGCCTTCCTACAGTTCACGACCTTCGGAATGGTTGTGCGCGCCGGTATGGCGGACCGCGAAACTGTGCAGCTCTTGGGGATCAATATTGACCGTCGGTTCACGACCATGTTCGGAATCGCTGCCGCCGTGGCCGGTTTGGCAGGTGTGATGTACACGCCGATCAACTCTCCCAACTACCACATGGGCATGGACTTCTTGGTTCTAAGCTTCGTGGTCGTGGTCGTGGGCGGCATGGGATCCCTGCCCGGGGCGGTCCTTGCCGGCTTCGTTCTTGGTGTTCTTGAGAGTTTCGCCTCTATGGGTGCTGTTCTCGAAGTGCTGCCAGGCCTAAATCAGATCATCATTTTCTTGGTGGCGATCATCATTCTGCTGACCCGTCCGAGGGGCCTAATGGGCCGCAAGGGCGTGATGGAGGAATAAGCTATGCTAGGCCTAGAACAAAAAGACTTTCGCTTGTTGGTCATCGTGGCCATCCTGACGATGGCAGCTCCGTTCATTCTCAACCCGTTTCCTGAAAGCTCAGGACTGGCACAGTTCAACGCGGGCTATCCAGATTTGATGCAGCGGTTTGTGATCTTTGGCATCTTCGCCATCGGTTTCAACATCCTCTTCGGTCTAACCGGCTATCTCAGCTTTGGACACGCGGCATTCCTCGGTGTCGGCTCTTATGGCGCGATGTGGATGATGAAACTGGTAACACTCAACGTGGTGCCAGCGATCCTGATGGGTGTAGTTGTTGCAGGCATTTTCGCAGTGCTGGTGGGGTACGTGTCGCTGCGACGCTCGGGAATATACTTCTCGATCCTCACGCTGGCATTTGCACAGATGTCATATGCGCTTGCCTATTCAGTTTTGACGCCAATCACAGGTGGCGAAACAGGCTTGCAAATCAAACCAACCGACACACCCTTGTTCTCTGACATCCCAGAAGGAGAAATCGGACGCGCCAACCTATTTGGCATGGATATGCGCGCAGGTTTCGATCTGGCGGTTGGCGATTGGCTATTCACTTTCAATGCGGGTTACTACATTGCAGCGGTTTTCATGTTGATCGCGTTCTACCTTTCGATCCGCATCTTCCGTTCGCCGTTCGGCACCATGTTGCGCGCGGTGAAGTCCAATCAGACCCGAATGTACTACACCGGCCTGAATGCTCGGCCCTACACACTGGCGGCGTTTGTCATCTCTGGCATGTATGCCGGCCTAGCTGGCGGTCTTTTGGTTGCGATGGACACACAGGCCGGTCCGGAACGCATGTTCTGGACGGCATCCGGTGAGGTTGTTCTGATGACCATACTTGGCGGTGTCGGAACATTGATCGGCCCAGTCCTTGGCGCAGGTGCCATCAAATACATGGAAAACATCTTGTCCAAGATCAACAAAGACATCCTGCATGAATGGTTCGCCATCCTGCCCGACGGGTTCGAAGATTTCCTAGTTGCAATCGTCTATCCTTTCGTCGGTAAAGGTTGGCACCTCACACTCGGCATCATCTTTATGGCCGTGGTGATCTTCTTGCCCGGTGGTCTTGTCGAAGGTGGTCAGCGCATCGCCCGTCTATTCGGACGCAAGAAAGCGTCTGATGATGAGACGACGCAAGGCAAAACCACACCTGCAGAGTAAAGGAGCGAAAGATGGGAATTCTTGAAGTCAAGAACGTCAACAAACGCTTCGGCGGTTTGCAGGCTCTGGGAGATGTAAACCTCAGCGTTGCAGAACACACCGTGCACGCCATTATCGGCCCGAATGGTGCAGGCAAATCCACGCTGCTCAATGTGCTGATCGGCAAGCTTATACCAGACACAGGCTCTGTGCTCTTTGACGGGCAATCGGTCCTGGGCTTAAAGCCCTACCAGATCAATCAGATGGGCATCAGCCGCGTTTTCCAAACACCGGAAATATTTGGCGAGCTGAGTGTTCTGGAAAACATGATGATCCCGATTTTTGCCAAGCGCGACGGGGCGTTTAGGATGCACGCCATCGAGAACACTTTCAACGAGAAAGACATCTTGGGACAGGCAGAAGAGGTGCTGGAAAGCCTCGGACTGGTTGACCAGCGCAATGAACACGCATCCGCAATGTCACGTGGCGACAAACGACGGCTGGAAATCGGCATGTGTCTGGCACAAGAGCCGCGTCTACTTCTGCTGGATGAACCTACTGCGGGTATGGCGCGTGCTGATACGAACAACACGATCGACCTGCTCAAACAAATCAAAGATGAGCGCGATATAACGATCGCCATCATCGAACACGACATGCATGTGGTTTTCAGTCTAGCAGAGCGGATCACTGTTCTGGCTCAGGGATCGCCTCTTGTCGAAGACACGCCGGACAACATCAAAGGTCACCCCAAGGTGCGCGAAGCGTATCTGGGTGAGGCCGCTGCAGCGTAAGGAAAGGATCAAGAGATGAACGTCAAACCTGACTTTTCCAAAGGTAAAAACCTCGCCGAAACAGCGCCGGCCTTTCTTTCGGTCTGGGGTTTAAAGAGCTACTACGGTGAAAGTTACATCGTGCAAGACATCTCATTTAATGTGCACGAGGGTGAAATCCTTGCGCTTCTTGGTCGCAACGGCGCGGGTAAAACCACGACGCTGCGTTCCATTGCACGGATGGACAATCCGCAGGTACATCATGGCGAGATCTGGCTGGACCACCAGCCACTGCACAATATGAGCAGCCATGAAGCCTCAGTGGCCGGTATCGGCCTTGTTCCGGAAGACCGAAGGATCATCCCCGGTCTTACTGTTGAGGAGAATATCAAACTGGCGCAGATCGCCCCACCGTTGGGTTGGTCTATCGAACGCCTTTATGAGCTTTTTCCGCGCTTGGGTGAACGCCGCAATCAGGAAGGTGTTACACTTTCGGGTGGCGAACAGCAGATGCTTGCCGTTGCCCGCGCCTTGGCCCGTGACATCAAGGTGTTGCTACTTGATGAGCCTTATGAGGGATTGGCACCAGTCATTGTGGACGAAATTGAAAAAACGCTGCACACGATCAAGGAGCAGGGAATTACCACAATCATCGTTGAACAGAATGCTATTCGCGCACTGGAACTGGCTGACCGATCCGTCATCCTTGATACGGGCAGCATCGTGTTTGACGGCAGCGCTTCGGAAGTACTGGATAATGAAGAGCTTCGTGCCGAGTATCTTGCGATCTAAGGCACTGCCTGCCTGTCCATTTCTCCCTGTCGGACAGGCGGGCCCATTTGACCAACCATTAACGGCATAGACTGCTGTGCCGTGAAGACCGGCGCAGCTTCCGGCAAGCGCTGGCGGAGAACTAAGAAGAACGAGGGAACACCATGTCCGAAACAACTTACGCACCCAGCGCTGATTTTGCAGCCAAAGCGCACATCGACGCCCAAAAATACGCTGATATGTATGCAGCCTCAGTAGCTGATCCCACAGCTTTTTGGGATCAGCATGGTAAACGCCTCGATTGGGTCAAACCTTATTCAAAGGTGAAAGACACAGACTATTCTTTCGGCAACGTCTCGATCAAATGGTTTGAGGATGGCACTCTGAACGTTGCCACCAATTGCATTGACCGGCACCTCGCGACGCGGGGCGATCAGACAGCGATCATTTGGGAGCCCGATGATCCAAACGCAGAGGCAATGCACATCTCCTACAGCGAACTGCACGCGCAGGTTTGCAAGATGGCCAATGTCTACAAAGCGCTTGGCGTAGGCAAAGGTGACCGCGTGGTGCTCTACATGCCGATGATCCCTGAGGCGGCTTATGCAATGCTGGCCTGTGCGCGGATCGGAGCCATTCATTCAGTTGTCTTCGGTGGCTTTTCACCGGATGCGCTGGCCGCACGCGTCAATGGGTGCGATGCATCATTGGTGATCACTGCTGATGAAGCCCCGCGTGGTGGTCGCAACACGCAGCTTAAGGCCAATGCAGACAAAGCCTTCGCGTCTGTAACGGGTGATTGCAAAATGCTCGTCGTGCAGCGCACGGGCGGCGACGTCGCCATGCAAGCAGGTCGTGATCACTGGTTGCACGAGGAGGCTACAAAAGTTTCAGCCGACTGCGCGCCCGAAGAGATGGGCGCCGAAGATCCGCTCTTCATCCTCTATACCTCTGGCTCCACCGGTCAGCCCAAAGGTGTAGTGCACACCACAGGTGGTTACCTCGTTTATGCCGCGATGACGCATGAAATCACCTTCGATTATCAAGAAGGCGATATCTACTGGTGCACTGCTGACGTCGGTTGGGTTACAGGCCACAGTTACATCGTCTATGGACCGCTCGCCAATGGCGCCACGACGCTGATGTTCGAAGGCGTGCCAACCTACCCTGATGCCTCTCGCTTTTGGCAGGTTTGCGAAAAGCATAAGGTTAACCAGTTTTACACAGCTCCCACCGCGATCCGCGCGTTGATGGGTCAAGGTGACGACTTCGTCACCAAATGCGATCTAAGCTCTGTCAAAGTTCTGGGTACGGTGGGTGAGCCGATCAACCCGGAGGCCTGGAATTGGTACAATGATGTTGTCGGCGGCGGGCGCTGCCCCATCGTCGATACCTGGTGGCAAACTGAAACCGGCGGGCATCTGATGACCCCCCTACCCGGTGCGACAACGACGAAGCCCGGCTCGTGCACTTTCCCGTTTTTCGGCGTGCAGCCTGTAGTGCTTGATGCGCAAAGCGGGGAAGAGCTTGACGGCAACGGCGTCGAAGGCGTGCTTTGCATAAAAGACAGCTGGCCGGGCCAGATGCGCACCGTCTGGGGCGATCATGAGCGCTTCATGAAGACGTATTTTGCTGATTACAAAGGCTACTACTTCACCGGTGACGGCTGCCGTCGTGACGAGGATGGTTATTACTGGATCACCGGCCGCGTCGATGACGTGATCAACGTCTCTGGCCACCGCATGGGCACGGCAGAGGTGGAGAGCGCTCTAGTGGCCCATAGCAAGGTCGCCGAGGCTGCCGTGGTGGGCTATCCGCACGACATCAAGGGGCAAGGCATCTATTGCTATGTCACCCTCATGGGCGGCGAGGAATACACCGATGAGCTTAAGACCGAGCTGCGCAACTGGGTCCGGACAGAGATCGGCCCGATTGCCTCCCCCGACCTGATCCAATGGGCGCCAGGCCTGCCCAAAACCCGCTCGGGCAAAATCATGCGCCGCATCCTGCGCAAGATCGCGGAGAACGATTATGGGGCACTGGGGGATACGTCGACATTGGCCGAACCGGCAGTGGTCGATGACCTGATCGAGAACCGGATGAACCGATAGAGCGCGTGGGTTTGCACCCACCATACGGATGAAAGTAGAAGGCGGGCTTAAGGGCCCGCTTTTTTTTGGGAGACATTCAAAGCCGCGCGGGATGAACACTGTTTAGCGTCACACCGAGTTCACAACACTCCTGCGAGCCGCGAGGATTTTCTCCACTCGCTCCCCGTAAATACGAATGTTGATTTCATCGCCGATCACACGATCCGGCTCTTCGTCATAGGTGAAGATCGCGGATATACGCGGACGGCTTCCCAGCACTTTAGTCACCCCATGAAGGGAATAACCGCCCCTAAACAAAGTGAATGCGCCCGCCCCGCGCGAAAACGTTTGCGCATGGGACAAATCACCAGACAGCAGCCGGTCAACCGCGTCATGGTCTTCGGTATCATCGGTTCGCGAGTTTGGTAAAAACGTGAACTCACCGCCACTCTCCGCCGCCTGAAGCAAAAGCGTAACCGTGCACTCGGTCGTATCATAGTGCCAGGCATGCTGGCTCTCTGGCGGCAAAGCGACAATGTTGAGGGCTTGAAACTCATCAGCGCAGCGATAAAGCCGTGACTTCTTCTGAACCTGCCGAACAAAATCAGTCAAAAGCTCAGACTGGTATAGCTGTTTTAATCTGGTGCTCGCAGGGATCTGATCGTCGGCGAGTTGGACCGCTATGTGGGTCACTTCCTTGCGGCGCGGATCATCCTCAGGCAAGGACGGGTCAATAGCGCCTTGGTAGATATTGCGCTTGACGTGCAATGTCTCGGCATGAGGCAAAAGCCCATTGGCTTCATCCTTCAGCTCTGACAACGCCTGCGCATGAATGAAACCGTCCAGATTACACCACCCAAGAGTTTCCATGTCATGTTGACACTGGGCGAGAAAATCCGCGCCTTTGCCTTTTTCCAAGTCCGCGATTGGATACCTATCCAGATCAACCAGAGATAACGCGATTTCGTCGTCTGATACAAAACGAGCATTCATCACCAGTGTCTCCCTATTTGGCATTCGACCCGCAGGGACCGAACTCATCAAGCCTTTGAGGTTTAACTTGAACATGTCCAGCATTAGCATGTCAGGGCAATGGTGCTGTCCTGAAACCGACCTCATCAAAAGCTCGGCTTGCAGATGTTCAGGCGAAGAACGACGGCGAAACATCTGACGATCTTAACTGTTCCAATTCCGACACCGGGTCGCAAACAAGCGAGACGTGGCCGTTGAGCGATGCCAGCGTGATGTTGCGCGCCGAATAAGCGGTACGCCCCACACCCGGATTATGGATATGTCGACGCAAACCACCAGTTCGTCGCCCGCGCCTTCGCGCGCTCTTCAGGGCATTATCTGTGTCGAGCTCGGCATGCTGGTTTTCGTGGTCCAGGATGCTATGATGAAGCATCTTTTGCCGCTTTATTCGATCTGGCTTTTGCTCTTTATCCGATCGGTCGTGGCAACACTAATCCTTGTCCCCATGATCGCTTGGCTGGGCGCACCGCATCGTTTGTTCACGCCGCTCTGGCCATTGCATGCGTTGCGCGGTGCGCTTTTTGCGGTGGGTTTCTCTCTGTTCTACGCCGCTTTCCCTTTCATGGGGTTGGCGGAAGTGTCCACGATTTTCTTCTCAGCACCGCTGCTTACTGCGCTGTTTGCGGCTATTTGGCTCAAAGAGACCATCGGTCGTCATCGGATCGCTGCTCTCGTGGTAGGGTTCATCGGCGTCGTCATTGCGATCAACCCTTCTGCCGCGAACTTCAAATGGGTGAGTATTCTGCCATTTCTCTGCGCGGTCGCCTATGCCGCTGGCCAAGTGCTCGCACGGCATGTGGGAGACAGGGAAAGTTCACTGACGCTGGGTCTTCACACACTGTTTTTCTCCGGTGTTTTTATCTTTCCTATGGGGTGGCTGATCAATACTTTCGTCCCCGTGGCACAGGACTATGTGCATCTGCGCATGGCGTTTCCTGTCGAGGCACTGCAAGACTTGCACAGGTTGGCTCTGCTCGGCATCGGCGGCATGCTCGGCTATATATTCCTCTCGCGCGCCTACCAGGTCGCCAATGCAAGCCTGGTCGCCCCGTTCGACTACACCTACCTGCCGATTGCCACTGCGATGGGATACTTTGTTTGGGGCGAGGTGCCTCCAACGGCCACTTATGCCGGCATGGTTTTGATCGTTGGCTCAGGGCTTTACCTCGGTTTCCGCGAACTACGGGCAACCAAAGAAAGCGACGACTCAGCACTGGTGGGGGAAAGCGTTTTCCCTCCAACGGCAGTACCGCTCACCCAGGTGCACGAAGAAGAAAATATTCAGCAATAATCGAAAAGAGCTTTAGTGTTATAGTTGGCCGAGCATTGAAGGAGACCCATCATGAAAAACCGCACGACCACTTGCGTTGCGTGCATTGCCCTGGCGCTGGCCAGCTGCACCGAAGTTTCTGAAGCGCCATCGGATGTTGTCGGCGCAGGACTGATCGGCGCTGCAGCAGCTGGAATTGTCGCCGCAACTGTTCTGGATGCCAGTGCAGGTTGGGTAATCGTCGCGGCAGCAGCAGGTGCAGCTGCAGGCGTTCTCATAGCCCGCAACGCGCGAACGAACGAATGCGCCTACGCAGATGGTGAAGGTGGATACACCGTGGGGTCTTGCTAGTAAGGTTGCCAAAAACGTTCTTTAACATCGCCCCTAAAATTCGACACAAGGCCTTTTACTGAGCGCGTGTCTGCTTTGCGAAAAAAGCCGACATTTTGGTGAAATAGATGAATGTCTGTTTTTTGTCAGTTATACGTAGAAGCTGATTTGAAATAACATACACGTAAAACTCTCTCTCTTCACTCGGCGCGCATGTTAATTTGAATGCTTCTTGCGAAGACTTCGGGGCGTTATTCCGGTGTGCCGACGGATGGTGTCAGACATGTGGCTTTGACTTGAAAACCCGGCTGCAAGAGCGATCTGAACAAAACTCTCTTTTGAAGTGCTAATCATTGTGCACGCTTTGTCTAGCCGACGCGCCATCACGAAGCGATGCGGCGTGAGACCGAGTGATGTTTTACATGCCCTAACAAGGTGCGCCTCAGAAACGCCAAGGAGATTGGCGAGTTCGAAAAGCCGTATGGGATGGCCCAGGTTTTCTTCAATGAACTCAGTGAGCAGGCGAATTTCTGAGCGTGACAGGCGAGCGATCTGTTTTTCGCTTGTATGCGGGCGCGCGGAGCTGTCCAACAGGCTCAAGATCGTTACAAGCATAGCATCGGCAACGATATCTGACTTTAGATGACCTGCTTTGGCCTCACATGCGATCAATGGGAGAAGCGCAGCAAGGGCGTCGTTTCGAAATGTCCCCTGGTGAAGCACGTTGAGACAATTTGAAGACGCTCCAGCACTCTCTTGGAAAAACAAATCAACGGTGGGTTCCGGGATTGCAATGCCAACGTAGCCCAAAGGCCCATCTGTTGTGTATTCGGCGGAAACACTCGGGGGTGCCAGACCCAGTACGCCGGGTCGGCATCGTTCGTTCATCCGGCGCCCACCATATCCGAAGTGACTTTTTGCATTGCCCTTGGTGATCGAAAAGAGAGCGAATTCTGGCACTGGCGGGTCAGGGTAATCACCAGAGGGGTGAAAAACATCAAACACAGTGAAAGGAAGAGCTCCAGTTTCACTAACATAATCTGCGTATTCGCTGTGGGGACCGTTCGTGTAGTGATGCCGGTAGGTTATCCGAGATCCTCCCTTTTTCATGTTGATAGGACAACCCTCATGTCGTGAGTGGATGCTGAAAGTAAGCATCAAACATGGAAGAAGAATAGTCGGTAGAGCGGATAGTATAAAAACTTCTCATCGCGGTGCACAAAAATGATCTGTTTAGAAACGGGAATACTTTGCTGACCGTGATCATCAAACGCCGAAGATCAACCAATTTACGCTAGTGTGAAAACGGAATGGAGTATGCAAATACATGAATGAAGCGCCACAGGAAGAAGCGTCGGTAAGTGATGTTTGTCAAACATTCTTTGACCTCTACAACGAACAAGACATCCCATCGATGACCGCATTGTTTGAACCAAATGGCATCGTCGAGTACGTTCCATTCGACCTCTCTGGCCCGGTCGAAGAGGTTGGCCCTGGAAGCTGGGGGGTATTAATCGATTCCTTTCCCGATCTCCGGAATGAGATCCATTCCGTGCGTCAAAGCGGTGACAATCGTTTCGCGTTCGTTGACGTCAGCATTCTTGGCACGCAAGCAAAGGAAGCATTTGGTGTCCCGAGCAAAGGTCGCTCATACAATGTAAGGCATTTCTTTGTCTTCGAGTTTAACGACAGCCGCAAGATTATCCATGCCACCAGTTTTTGGGATAACGCCCAATGGTATCGTCAACTCGGAATGACAAATCTGAGCGACTGACACTGAATAGCGAAAGAGATTTTATGACCAAGAAAATCCTGATCATCCTCACCTCCCACGATAGGCTCGGCAATACCGGCGAGAAAACCGGTTTCTGGTTGGAGGAGTTCGCTGCGCCATATTATGTGATGAAGGACGCAGGTTTTGCATTGACTTTAGCCTCGCCGAAAGGCGGACAGCCTCCCTTAGATCCCAAGTCGAACCAGCCTGATTTTCAAACGGATGCGACACGTCGCTTTGAGGCGGATGAGGCGGCGATAGCTGAGCTTTCATCGACCAAGAAACTATCCGATATCGACGCTGGCAGTTTCGACGCAGTCTTCTATCCAGGGGGGCACGGCCCGCTTTGGGACCTTGTGACGGACGAGCATTCTATCAGCTTGATTGAAGATTTTTGGGCGCAGGGAAAACCCATTGCCGCTGTATGTCATGCTCCGATTGTTTTGGTGAACGCCCGGGACGAAACCGGGGCACATATCGTCAAAGGGCGGGATGTAACCGGATTCACGAATGGCGAGGAAGCAGCAGTTGAGCTTACCGACGTCGTGCCGCTTTTGGTGGAAGACACACTGATTGAGCGCGACGGGAAATACGCAAAGGGCGAAGATTTTGCGCCTTTCGTTCTCAGGGACGGTAACCTGATCACTGGACAAAATCCGGCTTCATCGGAACCAGCGGCCAAGCTCCTTTTGGATATGCTTGTCGCGTAAACGAGACCTCAAACGCCGAAACATACGGATAGAAAGCTCTATGGACAGTTGCGAGAATTGGCACTTCTGCATTGTTTGAACAACGAACTTTTGAGCGTGAGGCAGCTTTTGAAACTCTGGTCTCAAACCGAAATACGCTGTTCGCTACCCTCGACCCCGATAAGGCGGCACGCCTTGGTCGGGAATCCAGACGTCTTCGGGCATCGGGCCGGTTTGATAGAAGACGTCAATCGGGATACCGCCGCGCGGATACCAGTAGCCGCCGATGCGAAGCCATTGGGGCGAGAGGAAATCTGCAAGGCGGCGGGCAATAGTGATGGTGCAATCCTCATGGAAGGCCCCGTGATTACGGAAGGAACCAAGGAAAAGCTTCAGCGATTTGCTCTCTACTAACCACTCCCCCGGCACATAGTCGATCACCAGATGGGCAAAATCCGGCTGGCCGGTCATAGGACAAAGAGAGGTAAACTCAGGCGCGATGAAGCGCACATTGTAAGCGACATCAGCCTGCGGGTTTTGTACCCGTTCAAGCTCGGCTTTCTCCGGGCTACCCGGCAGCTCTGTGGTTTCGCCCAGCTGCTTGAGGTCCTGATAGATATTCTTGGCCATCGCCTACACCCCGCGTTTATTGCCCCAGAGGATCACGTGCAGCTGCGGCAGTACCGTGGCTTCAAACCACCTATCCTCGATAACCTTGTCGACTAACCAGCGCATGCGCTCACCGATCCCATCGAGATCAATCGCTGCATCATCGTCATCGGCTGGAGGCGGTGTGTGATTGCCCGGCTGAAGATAAATTGGCAGTTCTGGCAGATGATCCGCTGCTTCACGCGCAAACGCGTAATCATTCTCGTCAAAGATGACTACTTTGAGCACTGTCCGCGCCGCGGCGCTCTCCGCGGCTTTGGCCAGCTTTTCCCAGTCCGTCTCCATTCCGCTGGAAGGCGGCTTAGGCGAGAGCACAAGCATATCGAGGTCCGAAAACCACGGTTTCACCACAGAGCCCTGTGTTTCCATGGCAAAACGATAGCCCTCCGAGCGGCCCGCCGCGATTAGTTGGTCGAGCGGTTGAATCGCCGGGTTTCCACCTGAAAGCGTGATCATCAGCGGCTTGCCAGATGACAGCGCGCGCACTTCGTCCATAATCGCATTGGGAGCCATCGGTTCCCAGGTTTCGCGAAAGGCGCTGTCGACCGCATGCATCGTATCGCACCAGGAGCAGCGGTAATCGCAACCACCTGTGCGCACAAAAACCGTCGGCTGGCCGATCTGCGCGCCCTCCCCCTGGATCGTCGGCCCGAAAATTTCCGAGACCCGGATCCGATTGGTATCTACATCAACGCGCAGATCCTTCATGCCGCTGTCCTCGATGGGCGATACTCGGCCCATGTTTTAGGCGTCTCACTCACCCGTACAGCGCTTACCTCAGGCCAGCGCGCGACACACCAGTCGTAGAAATGCTTGGCGATCTGCTCTGTTGAAACCGCATTATCGCCCACCACATCATTGAGGTGACGGTGGTCGATTTCGTCATCGATATATGTCTTCAGCTCGCCCAAGTCGCGGTAGTCCCGCACGAAACCGACAGGATCGAGCGTTTCAGAAGAGAGCTCTACCTCCACAATGTAGTTATGGCCATGCAACTGCGCGCAAGGGTGGCCATCCCGCAGGCCCATAAGCTGATGCGAGGCGGAGAAGTGAAACTCTTTTGTAATCCGATACATCAGGCCGCCCCTTGTGATGTTACTGCTTTCCAGAACTCGGCGTCTTCGTATTCCGTCGGATCGGCCACGCCCGCCAGAAAGAACGCCTCTCGCCGCTCCACACAGGTGCCACAGCGTCCGCAATGGGTTTCGCCGCCCTTGTAACAGGACCAGGTCTCGGCAAAGGCCGTCCCATGCCGCGCGCCTTCGGTCACAATGTCGGCCTTCGAGATGTTTACGAAAGGCGTGTAAAGCTCGATCTGCGCCACATCCTCCAGCGCGTGGTTCTGCATCGTCTGGAACGCATCGATGAAACCCGGTCGGCAGTCAGGATAGATGAAGTGATCGCCGCCATGCACCGCCGCAGCAACTGCATCCACCTTTTGCGCCGCCGCCATGCCAAAGGCGATGGTCAGCATGATTGCATTGCGGTTGGGCACGATGGTGATTTTCATACTTTCCTCGGCATAATGGCCGTCCGGCACCTCGACATCATCTGTCAAAGCCGAGCCAGAAAGCGCCGCGCCCACCCCGCTGATATCAACAACCGTGTGCGGCACACCCAGCCGATCGGCACAGGCCTTGGCGAAACCCAACTCTTTGACATGCCGTTGCCCATAATCAAAGGACAACAACCCGCGCAGCGCCTGCTCACCCGCCACCTTGTGGGCAAGAGACACTGAATCCAATCCGCCAGAGCAGATCACAAGAGTATCCATGAGTACGTCCTTGTTTTTTAACGCGGGTAGGCTGCGACCGCAGATTGGGTGTCTAG
>JBCDDS010000034.1:0-30234 GCA_039180185.1 Pseudomonadota bacterium
ATTGCATGATCTACGAGGTGCTTAAGCACTTCGCTGGCACATCCCTGCCCCCAAACATCCCTCTTGATGACATAGCCATAGGACACTCCGCGCGCTGAGAGGTGCACGTGGATCACTCCTATGAGCCCTCCATCGCCAAAATTACGGATCACAAAAACAAAGCCGCGCCCGTCTCTCCATTCTTGATCAACTGACTGAATGTAGCTTTCAGTATCTGAAATGGTTTGATGCGGTTTCCAACTTAAGTAGCGGGTGACCACCGGATCCGTCGCGTAACTGGTGAAAATTTCGGGGGCGTCGTTCAACGTTACGCGACGCAGTTTGAAGCGACGCGTTTCAAGTGAACCTGGCAAAGTGTACGCGTTTTTCAATGCTGAAGGTTCTCCCAAGACTCTAGGCCGGCTGTCTGTTCTCATAGGCGTAACTTTCGCACATGAACCCTTCTGCGTCGCATTCTTCCTTTTCGGTCAATGCAATACCGTGCTAGGTCCGACATGACAAAACAGTGAAGCACCAATCTATGTCCAATGAAATCCGCCTTGCCTTCGAGCATCCCGATGCTCGAGCCGACGCAACCGCACCAGATGGTCCTTTGGACCGGATTTCGGTGCGAGACCACGTCGTCGAGGTTGAAATCGGCGCTTTTCAGGCTGAACGAGGCGTCACCCAGCGCATAGCATTCAACGTAGTGGTCGAGGTGCGCCCGCTCACAGATCCGATTGACGATGATGTCGATCGTATCCTGAGCTATGACAAGGTGACGGAAGCCATTGCGGCAGAACTCGCTGAGGAACGCCTTAACTTGCTGGAGACGCTCGCAGAACGCATAGCAGAACGTATCCTGTTTGAACCTCAGGCAGTCCGGACATTTGTACGCATCGAGAAGCTGGATCGCGGACCCGGAGCATTGGGTGTTGAAATCGTGCGGTCCGTAGAAGACCTTAAAACCAAAGCTGTGGCGAACCATACGGATATCACGCCACACCCCCATGTTGTCTACCTCAGCAACGAAGCCATCCGTTCGCCTAATCTGGCACGTTGGCTCGATCAGTTGGAGAAACGCGCTGAGCCTGTGATCCTTTGCGTGGGGCATGCCGATGCCGACAGCCCGAAAACGGGTCATAAAATGACGCAGCGACGCGTGGACCTTCTCGCGTTAGAGCAAAACGCTTGGACGCTTGGCGGGCGAGACGATCGCTGCGTCGTTGTGGGAACACGAACAGAGCTCGAATGGGCTATGAAAAACGACCAGATCAGCGTCTGGGCGCCATCCAAGATTGTGCTTGATGCCGTCGATGGTCCAGATACTGGACCGGATGATCCCGTAGCGCTTGCCGCATGGTTTGCAGGGCATATCGAGGCGTCCGATTTACTATTGATTGGTCAAACCCCGCCCAACCGCTCGCCTGTGCCTGTTTTGATCCAGGACATCGCACAATCTGGTCTGTGACTCCTAAAACTGGTCGAAGTTAGCAATAAGCGATCATGACCTATTTTCGTCCGATTCCTTCCACAGATTCTTCCAGGCCTGATAATGCTTTGTCTCTTGCTGGCGGGTGGTGCTGGTTTGATCGCGTTGAACAGATTGAACGGAACGATTTGCCAAAGCTGATTAGCGTTGATGACCTGTCCGCCGACATTCGTGATCGGTTGAGCGCGCCACGCGCTGAGATAGCTGGAATGCGTTTCGACAAGCCGCGGATTATGGGCATTCTGAATGTGACGCCCGACAGCTTTTCCGACGGTGGCCTACACTTTCAAGCAGAGGACGCCGTGTGTCATTGCCAGGCAATGATCGAGGCTGGGGTAGACATCCTCGATATTGGAGGTGAGTCAACGCGTCCCGGAGCAGAAGAAGTTCATATCGACGAAGAAATCCGGCGTACGGCCCCCGTTATAGAAGCAATCCGAAACATGCCCGTACCGATTTCCATCGATACTCGAAAGGCCGAAGTTGCGCGCGCAGCCATTGTTGCCGGAGCTGATTTGGTCAACGATGTTTCGGGTTTCGAATTCGACCCTGGTCTTGCTCCATTTTGCGCAGAGGCCAATCTGCCGGTTTGCGTGATGCACTCACAAGGCAAACCAGACGTGATGCAAAAGAATCCAAGCTACACCGATGTTGTACTCGATATCTACGACTATCTGTCCTCGCGAGTGGAGGCGCTCGTTGAGAATGGCATCGCAAGGGACAGCATTATCGTCGATCCTGGCATTGGGTTCGGCAAGACCCTGAATCATAATCTGGCCTTACTGCGAAACCTCTCCATTTTTCACGGTCTTGGCTGTCCTGTTCTACTTGGCGCGTCACGTAAACGTTTCATTGGTTCAATCGGTGGCTCTGAAGCCGCTGATCAACGCATGCCAGGATCAATCGCCGTGGCGCTCGCGGGTTTGGCCCAGGGCGCTCAGTTATTGAGAGTCCATGATGTGGCTGAGACAGTGCAGGCAATAAAGCTCTGGCAAGCTTCCACTCAAAATTCCACAGAACATAACTTTGCAAGCTAACGACGTTCGAATCAACTTTCCAGGCTTGCGGTCTTTCCTTGAAATTGATCAGACCTCACTCCACCAAAACTAGAGTGACAGTTTCATATTTTCTCGCACTGGTTACACGCCGCGTACGATTGGTCTTTAAATTGAAACAATCAATTATTTTGGAAAAGACTGTTTCTCAAAAAGTTTAATTGTTGCCACAATTCAGTTAGGAAACCGATAACGTTCCCGTTACCATTGCCACGTGGGAAGTATGGTGTGTGGGGAATTTAATGATAAACATACGTAGTTTAACGATGGCAGCGGTCGTGGCACTTTCGCCAGTTTTCGCTGCAGCAGCTTCTTTGAGCCCAGGTCTTTATGATGTCGTCGACTATGACGGCAATCGTTCGATCTGGACACCAAACGGCGGCAACAATCCAAACGGCGACGCGTTTGTCAAAGGTAAGGGCGGCACTACAGTAAGTGCGCTTTGGTCATTTGATAATGTTCTGTTTGATTACGACGGTGCGACGGCGACCATGACTGGTCGCGCGGTCAATACAAACCAATCCAGCTTGTTTTTCGACATCAACCTTAGCTTTACGAAACGCGCTGGTCCCGGTGGCAACGGGCCATTTTGTCAGTTCGATTGGTCTGGTGGTGCATGTGACGGCGGAGATCCAGTTGACACGTCAATGTGGACTTTCTTCGATCTTGATAACGGCGGCACGTTTACGGGTGGCGCTGGAAGCGCGATGGATGGCCTGATCTACGACATCACCGATAAGTCTGGCCATAAACCACAAGCAGGTATAGGGGCTGGCGCTTTGCCTGGTCAGGAAAACATTCTGAGTTTCTCTTTCTGGTTTGACTGGGATCTGAGAAACCCAGGTGATCGCAATTTGCATGACCCGAACTTCAAGTTCAAAAAGAATGGTCATGGAGATGTGAACGCCAATCTTGTGCCCACTCCGCTGCCGGCTGCTGCTTGGTTGCTGATTGCAGGACTTGGGGGGCTTGCATTTGCAGGACGTCGTAAGACAACCTGATCAGCTGTAACACAAGCCTAAAAGGCCGCCTGACATGGCGGCCTTTTTTGTTATGTTGTGCATATGCCGTTGCAGAACAGAGTTATGCCCACTGGCGAGATTGTGGCCATCCCATCGCGCGGCGCGTTGATGGGAAATAGAGGTATCTTGCACAATACTTCAAAAAAGTTGGGGGTTTCTCGCTGGCAGCACCCACATTGGGTGACCTGTGTTCTGTCGTTCAAAAACCGACATCGACCAGTTATGACTCCGCGACGTTACACAGAGCTTTTCTTTCTTGATGAACCAACGGCGCTGGCAGCCGGTCACAGGCCATGTGGTGAATGCAGGCGCCAAGACTTTCTGAAGTTCAAACTGCACTTCAGCGCAGCCAATAAGACAACAAACTTGAGAGAAATCGACGAACTCATGCAGGCGCAGCGTGTACGCAGGGACAGAATGCAGGTTAGATACCAAGCCTGTGCAATGGACCTGCCAGACGGCACGTTTGTCATGCATAAAGATAAACCGTACCTGGTTTGGCGCAGCGCACTGTATCAGTTCACACCATCTGGATATGGCGGCGTCCGTGACATTCCTTCGGAACAGGTGACAGTGCTCACACCTAGATGTACCGTTCAAACACTCTCAAATGGCTACTCACCTACGCCTCACGCATCTATTGAAAGACTTTGATCTGTTGCGGATTGAGCTACCTATTGCTTTGAAATTCGTTCGCCTCTTGCGTTGCAAACAAACACTTCGCATCCTCGCGCCATGAGCAGCAAAACGAGCTGGGGCGTGGTTTCAACAATCAAAGCCTCGACAAACGACATACTGAATTTCGCAGCCTACCATCTCGACTTGGGGGCGCAGCTCGTTCAGATTTATTTGGATGAAGATGATCCGGTTGCGAGAGCTAAGCTGAGAGAGCACTCAAAGTGTCGCGTGATCCACACCGACGCGGGTTACTGGAAAAGACGCAAAGGCGAAAAAGGGCGTCCAATCAAGCATCAGGTACGCCAAGCTGCGAACGCAACCCACTGCTACAGAAAGCACACTGATATCGACTGGCTGTTGCACGCTGATGTTGATGAATTCGTCTGGTCCACTGCGTCAGTCTCTGATCAGCTCGCTGCGCTCCCAGCTGACGTGATGATTGCGCGTGTCCGGCCAATCGAAATACTGGCCGATGATCCTAGTGATCCGCCAATATCTGGGTCTGCTTGGTGCAAGGGGTGTTCAAGCGTTTCAGGAACAAGACGTAACGAAACGGCGGCAATCTATCCCACATACGGCGAACATTTGAAGGGCGGGTTTCTCAGCCATGTTTTTGGCAAGATTTTTGTCCGCACGGGCCAGCCAAACGTTACCGTCAACATACACCGTGCCTTTCAGAGGCAGGAAGACAGTCTTAAGACAGAAGAACTCGAAACGATTAAATTGGCACATGCACACGCCGCAACTTGGGAAAAATGGATTGGGCACTACAAATATCGTCTAGAACATGGTTCATACCGGGATAGCCTGAGACCCCCGCTTAATGACGGGACAACTCTGAACATGAACGCACTATTTTCCACCTTGGAAAAAGAGGGCGGCGAAACCGCGCTTAGAGAGTTTTATCAAGAGGTGTGTATCGCCACACCTGAATTGCGTGGCAGGCTTGCTGAACACGGGCACCTTTACTGTGTGATGCTTGATCTTGAAGCAAAGCGCGCCAAACACTTTCTCTGAACGTTTATTTCACAACCAATTTGTTGCCAAATTTGTAACAGTCATTCCCAAATCGGTGACATTGTTCAAAATGCCGCTCACGCATTTGACCAAGACATTTCATTGAGCTACTTGGTCTGCCACGGGACAAATACCGATTATCCCAAGATGAGACGGCGGGCCAAGTCAGTGTCCGCAATGATTGGACGTTGATGACAAAATTTGCCGACCTGAGCCTGAATCCGAAGGTTCTGAAAGCTGTAGATGAAGCCGGGTACGAAACCCCGACCCCTATTCAAGCTGGTGCTATACCACCGGCCTTAGAAGGGCGCGACGTGTTGGGCATTGCCCAAACTGGTACCGGCAAAACCGCCAGCTTCACCTTGCCCATGCTATCGCTTCTGGCGCGCGGTCGCGCACGTGCCCGCATGCCGCGTAGTCTGGTTCTCTGCCCTACCCGCGAATTGGCGGCACAGGTGGCAGAGAACTTCGATACGTATTCGAAGCATCTCAAGCTGACCAAGGCTTTGCTCATCGGCGGTGTGAGCTTTGGCGAACAGGACAAGCTGATAGACAAAGGCGTCGATGTGCTGATCGCCACGCCGGGCCGCCTGCTTGACCATTTCGAACGCGGTAAGCTTCTCTTGACCGGTGTTCAGATCATGGTTGTGGATGAAGCAGACCGGATGCTTGACATGGGCTTCATTCCTGACATCGAACGCATCTTTAGCCTGACGCCATTCACCCGTCAGACGCTGTTCTTCTCGGCCACCATGGCGCCTGAGATAGAGCGCATAACCAATACCTTCTTGCAAGCTCCAGAACGTGTTGAAGTGGCCCGTCAGGCAACAGCCTCTGAGACGATTGAACAGGCAGTTGTTATGTTCAAACCCTCGCGCCGAGACAGAGCAGACAGCGAAAAGCGTAAGGTTCTACGTGCGGTCATTGATGCCGAGGGAGAGAAATGCACCAACGCGATCATCTTCTGCAATCGCAAGACAGATGTCGATATCTGCGCAAAATCACTTAAGAAATACGGCTACAACGCCGCCGCGATCCACGGCGACCTCGATCAATCGCAGCGCACCAAGACGCTTGAGGCGTTCCGCTCTGGGGAGTTAACCCTGTTGGTGGCTTCAGATGTGGCTGCACGTGGGCTCGATATTCCATCGGTGAGCCACGTCTTCAATTTCGACGTGCCGGGTCATGCGGAGGATTATGTGCACCGGATCGGGCGCACGGGCCGTGCGGGCCGCGAGGGCAAGGCCATCACGCTTTGCAATCCGCGCGACGAAAAAGCACTGACCGCAGTTGAGAAGCTGATCCAAAAGGACATTCCGAAAGTCGAAAATCCTGTCGCCACCAAAGCAAAAACTGAGGATGAGGCGGTGGAGAAAAAGTCACGCCGTGGACGTGGCAAGGCCAAAGAAGAAAAACACGAAGAGGTGGCCGCAACAGAGGTCGCGCTCAATGAGGAAAGAAAACCCGACCGCAAGCGGGAGCGTGGTGACCGCGACAGACCGCGCAAAAAGGTCGTCGGCATGGGCGACCATATGCCCAGCTTCATCGCCATGAGCTTTGACGAGCGGATGGCGAGCTAATCAGCTCTCCAAGCGCGCTTATTTTTCTAGTCTATGTACGCATCCGCCCTTAAACCGGCGCGTTTGAGGTGAATGGGTAAAACACGCCCGTACAATTGTTTGGTCCGCTCCGGGGCACCGACCATGTTTGGCTCTTCAACGTAAGAAAAGATTGCCACATAGCGCCGCGTCGGGCCCTTGAGTGGGGCAACGCGGTGCAGAGAGTAGCGACCTCGGAAAAGCTGTAGATCACCCGGGCGAAGCTCCAGCACTGTGACTTTGTCGGAAGTACCATTCAGCACCTTTGACACTTCTTCGAAGTTTTCGCCCCCTGCCCTAATACCGGCGGCATATTCAAAAGCGCCGCCCGCATCAGCATTCTGAATGGCGAGCGTAACCGTGAAGTTGTTGGTGTCGAAATGCCAGGGAAAGCCGTTCCCGTCCTCGGCCATATTCACGATCACATCGGCCAGCGGATCGGCATAGCGATAAAACTTCTCCTCCTGCAGGCAATCCTGAATGAAGCGGTCAAAGCCGGTCGCGTCGTGGATCGTGCGCAGCGCTCCTGATTTGGCGAAGTTATCGGCCGGAATAAAAGTATTTGAGCGATCGAAGAACTGACGGCGCGGATCATCCTCAGGCAGGCTCGGGTCATCACGCGTAAAATACGCGTTGGTCCGATTGAAAGAGCGATGCCCCTGATCCGCAACGCCTTCAGCCTCTTCTGTAAGCAACGCAATCGCCTTAGGCGTCAGGAAATCGCGGATTACAGCGCAGCCATCACGGGCCAGATCGGCGCGAACACGCTCTATGACCTTGCCGCGTGCCGGTCCATCCACATGGATCGGGTAAAGATCAAGATCAATCAGGTCCTCAGCACGGTGCATCATGGCAGCCTTCCGTTTTCACTCAGCTAACCGCACGTGAAAGACTGGTGTCTTTTCCATCCGCGACACGCACTTGGTCGCTACCATTAATTCAGAGCGCCCAGCGCGGCGTGATATCGATCTCAAATTCCGGCTCGCGACGCCAATCCATTGCTTTAGGGTCACTAATCGTACCAAACAAATGATCAGATTTTCCGGATTGTGGATTAGCAAAACCTTCGCCCAGCGCATAAGGTTTCACCCAATATTCCAAGACCCGTCGAGGTACAGAATTCATCGTCGCACCAGCGCCACAACAGCCGATATTCGGAGGATCGCCATAGTGCAAGCTGCGTGCTGCGATATGGTCCCGAATCATCGCCGGGCGACTATCAGGCTCTTTTTCTTCCGGGAGTTTTCTAGAAGCGGCTAGGCTAGTGAAAGCGACATCGAACCCAGTGCGACATGCTTGGCATTCAATCCGAACTAGAGCGGCCTCTCGTGCATAAATATTTGCAAGAAGCCTTGTCGAAAATGGTTCAAATCTGGGTACTGCGACCTCATCAAACCATAGTGCTGGGTCTTCTATCCTCGACAGAATATCCTTGTAGTGTGCATGCATAGCTTTAACTCAGACGGCTGACGATAACGGTCACTTCAGGCTTTTTGCCGATCTCGGTATTGGTGCTGTTGCGCACGATCCGACGCAGCTCTTCTTCAAGGCGGTCGTCGTCTGAAAGTGTGGGCGTTTTGGCCCGGCCCATGAACTGGCTTAGGTCTTCTTCCAGCACATCCACGAGAGGCGCGCGGCTGATGCCTTCTTCAGCCAAGCCTCTAATCTCACACCAAGGTTCTCCCAGAGGCTCATCTTCTTCATCAAGGATAATATTCACCGTCACATGCCCGTTCAACGCCATACGAATACGGTCGCGCACGATGCCATCCAGCGCCCCGATCTTGGTCGATCCATCCAGATAGGTTCGCCCGGTCTCGACGTAGTCGACTACCTCAGCGCGGTTTCCGCTTAGATCGACCACAGTGCCATTGGGCGCCAAAACCCCCTCGATGCGCGACTCCTTGGCTAGTTTCACATGTTCTCGTAGATGCCTGTGCTCCCCATGCATAGGCACGATGAATTGCGGCTCAAGCATTTTGTGCAGCCGTTGGAGATCGGGGCGGTTGGCGTGACCGGACACATGGTAAAGACCGCTGCTATCATCGATAACATCGACGCCCATCTCACTGAATTGATTGATAATTCGGATAACGGACTTTTCATTTCCCGGAATTGTTTTGGAGGAAAATAGAAACGTATCCCCCTCTGCCAACTCTATGCCGTTGTACTTGCCCTGGGCCAGTTGCGCGCTAGCCGCGCGACGTTCACCCTGTGATCCGGTCACGATCAGCATCAGGTTGTCGCGGGGGATTTCTCTAGCATCTTCGACGCTGACCGTTTTTGGAAAACTGCCCAGTACTCCGGTCTCTACTGATGCCTCAATCATCCGGCGCATGGCACGGCCCATCAGGCAAATCGACCGACCCGCCCGCTCCCCGGCCTCTGCCAATGTCTTAACCCTTGCGACATTGCTGGCAAAAGTGGTGGCGACGAACATGCCTTTGCTGGCGGCAACCAGTTTTTCAATTTCTGGGCCAACACTACTTTCAGATCGGCCCGCATGTGCGTTGAAAACATTTGTAGAATCACAAACTAGCGCTTTCACACCATCCTTACCCAGGGACGTCCAAAGCGCTTCATCAAAGGGCTCTCCCACCAACGGATCAGTGTCCATTTTGAAATCGCCAGAATGAACCAAGCGGCCCGCCGGCGTGTCTATGACCAAACCAGAGCTTTCAGGTATGGAATGCGAGATTGGCACGAAACCCACCTTGAATGGTCCCGCCTCTACCACTTCAGGCCAAGCCGACACAGTGCGCACAGCGCGTTCGGGATGCCCAAGATCATCCATTTTCATGCGTGCAATATGGGCGGTGAAACCACGGGCATAGATCGGCGCGCCGAGCTGATCGAAATACTGTGCCACGGCGCCGACATGGTCCTCATGCGCATGCGTGACAAATACCGCCTCAAGCTGAGAAGAACGCTCCGCAAGCCACTGAATATCCGGAAAAATAAGATCTACGCCGGGTGAGCCATCCATATCGGGAAAAGCCACACCAAGATCAACGAGGATGTATCTTTCCTGACCCGGCGCGCCATATCCATAGACATAGGCATTCATGCCAATCTCACCCGCCCCGCCCAGAGCGAGATACGTTAACCGTTCACTGCTCATTAACGGTTAGCCTTTCTTGTTATGATTATGGATCACGGTTAGGCCGTGCATCGTCAAATCGTCTTTGATCTCATCAAATAAGAGATCGCCTTGGGCAAAAAGCGGTGCCAGACCACCCGTGCCTACAATCTTCATCGACGCATCATACTCACCTCGAATACGGTCGCTGATCCCATTGACCAGACCGATGTAACCCCAAAACACGCCGGACTGCATGCAATCTACTGTATTGGTTCCAATGACTTTTTGCGGCTTGGTGACATCAACATGAGGCAATGCTGCAGCGGCCGTATGCAAAGCCTCCAGTGACAGGTTCACACCTGGCGCGATCACGCCGCCGACATAAGCTCCATCCTCGGCCACCACGTCAAAAGTGGTCGCGGTGCCAAAGTCGACAACGATCAGATTTCCACCGTAGAGGTCATAGGCGCCTGCGGCATTGACCAAACGGTCCGGGCCAACTTGCGTACCCTCGTCGACGCGAGGCTCGACCGGCAATGCGCAGTCGGGCTTACCGACAACCAGAGGACGGCAATTGAAAAACCGGTCCGTAAACACCCGCAGGTTAAACACCACACGAGGCACTGTGGAGGAGATGATCACATCGGTTATGTTGGCCTCGATCCCGTAATGTTTCACCAGCGTAGAAAACCAGGTGAAATAGGCGTCAGCGGTGCGCGCGTGGTGCGTCGAGGTTCGCAAAGTGCAAAGAAACTCGTTGCCATCCCAAATCGAGAACACCGTGTTTGTGTTGCCGCAATCAATCGCTAGAAGCATCGCGCGCCTCTCCAAAGTAAACGTCGGCCGCCGGAATCGCATGCCGAGATTTGGCGGTAGATAGAACAAGTTGCCCGGCCTCGTCCACCGTCTCAAATCGCCCGGTTACTTCGCCGCCAGCGGTACGTGCGGTGATCACTTCTCCCAGTTTTGCAGCGCGGTCTAGCCAAGCGCGTCGGATTGGCGCAAAACCAAGAGTGGTAAAAACCGCCTCATGCCGAGCATAGGCCGAGGCCAAGGCATCAAGGAATGTCTCCGGCGGAACATCCATTCCGGTTTCTGACAAGAGGGACACTGGCCGCAAGGCACGTGCCTCAACGTCTTGGGGGTCCGGCGCCTGGCGCAGGTTCACCCCTATTCCAATCGCCAGATAAGCCACGTCAGTTCCCGCGCCCACGGTCTCCAGCAATATGCCAGCAAGCTTTCCCCCGTTGAGCAATACATCATTGGGCCATTTTAAGGATAATCCTTCGATACGGCCGATGACCTCAGCCACCGCATCGTAGAGCGCGAGCGCCGCGACGAAGGACCGAAGCGCGATCTGCTCTGGCGGCTCTTGGGGACGCATGACAAGCGTGGCGGCGAAATTCCCTTCGGGAGACACCCAGGCCCGACCGCGTCTGCCTCTGGCTGCATTTTGACGCAGTGCGAAAATCCATTCAGGACCAGCAAGCCCGGCCGCGATCCGCGCAGCTTCTGCGTTGGTGCTGTCAACTTCCACCATCACCCGTTTACCGTATCCGGCAGGCCATGCGGAGCTACCGGACAAGAGCAATTGCCGCGGTCTTGGCCACGTCCTCCAAACCAAGCAATCCTGGTATTGCCAATACCATGATCAGAGCTGAACCTACCAAAACTCCCCATCTCAAGGCTGAGCGATTGGTCTCAAGCGGTTCCTGGTCTTCACCGAAATACATCAGGTAAACCAATCGGATATAACCGCATGCACCAATCGCATAGGCCAGTGCAGCAGCGATTGTCAGCCAAAACAGGTCTGCATCAATAACCGCCTGCAACACGAGCAGTTTTGCCAAAAAGCCCGGTAATGGTGGCAATCCGGCGAGGGTCATGAAAAGGATCAAAAGCGCCAACGCTTGCGTTGGGTGCGCCCTTGCAAGCAGATTAAGGTGGCGTATGTCAGTCACTGGTCTCTTGTCGCTTTCCATCGACATCACGAATGCAAAAAGACCAATATAGACGCTTAGATAAATCAATGCATAAAGCAGCAGCGCAATAGCCCCTTCGGTGCTTGATGCGGCGACGGCCGCGAGCATGAAACCGATATGAGCAATTGAACCGTAGACCAGGAACCTTTTGATGTCTTTTTGGCGTAGCGAATAAGCAGCACCAACTATCATCGAAACAGCCGCAAGCGTCGCAATAACTGGCTGCCAAAGATCAAGCAGCTCAGCTAAGCCATGTTGCAGCAAACGCGCGAGAAGAACCAACGCTGCCAACTTCGGTACGGTAAGCAAGAAACCCGTTACTGGCGTAGTTGCGCCCTGATACGTGTCAGCAGCCCAGCTATGAAAAGGTACTGCTGCGAGTTTGTAAACCAAGCCCACTGTAACCAAGGTCAAACCAAGAAAAATACCTGCTTGTGAACCTGCCTCAGACGCTCCGGCTAACGCCTCAAATCGCGTACTGCCTGCAAAACTGAACAAAACAGATATGCCAAACAGCAGGATGACCGATCCAATCAGCCCTTGGAGCACGCCTTTATAGGCAGCTTCAGTCGCGCGTAGACTTCGCGTGCGCATACCGACAAGTCCGTAAAGTGTTGCGGCCTGCAATTCGACGCTCAAAAACACTACAATCAGGTCCTGGGCACTAACCATTAGCAACATTGCAACGACAGAGAGTGAAACAAGAAATGGATACTCTAGTTGCAGCATGCGCAAACCACGCATGTATTCAAAAGCGATCACAATCGAGGCGGCTCCAGAAAGAAGAATTGCGACGCCAGCAAAACGCGCTAATGGGTCATCGACGACCATCCCGTCAAAACCGGAAGTACTGCCTCTACCCGTAGTCGTTATCCAAAGGGCCATGGCAGCCAAAAGCGCGACGGTTAGCCATGTGATCCGAGACACTGCGCGCTCGCGTTTGTCCAAGCGCATCACGCTCAAACCGATCAATGCAAAGATCGTAATCACAATTTCCGGAAGAATAACGTTCAAATCAGCCTGCATAGGCGGCGTTCCGTTACTGATTTAGCTCAACCAGCCTGTCGAGAGCCGGTGCTTCGGCAAGCGCTGTTTGGTAATTTGCAACCAGCACTTCGACTGTCGGCCGGATCATGTCTAGCGCAAAAACGGGGAAGATACCCAGCACCAAAATCACGGCTATCAGAGGCGCAATGACTGCCTTTTCACGGGCGGTTAAATCAGCGACGGTTTTCAAACTGCCCTTGATTAGGTTGCCGAACATCACTTTGCGATAGAGGCCGAGCGCTAAACCACCAACCGTCACCCAACACAAAAGGATCACCAAAGCCAACAAACCACTGAACTCAATCACGCCCATGAGTGTTAACAAGACACCAACAAAACCGCCTGTTCCCGGAACGCCGGTTATTGAAAAAGCGAAAATCATGAAAAACAACGCGAACCTAGGCATGTTTTGCATCAATCCTCCCAAAGCGTTTACATCTCTGGTTCCTGTTCGCTGTTCGAGAATACTTAGGCAAATTAGCAATGCGGCGACAACAACACTTTGGCTAATAAGATAGATGATCGCGCCTTGAACACCTTCTGTCGTAACGGAGAAAATACCTATCGTTGCAAACCCCACTTGTGCGATTACAAAATACCCAATGAGCCGTTTCATATCGCGTTGTGATGTGGCAGCAAGAATCGCATAAACGGCTGTAAATGCCGCTACCCAGATCAGGATCGGGGCTAACGCGTCAGCTGCAATGGGAAACATTGATATGACAAAACGTAAAAGCCCGTAACCGGCCATATTGACAATCAAAGCAGCTAAAACAATCGAACCCGTCGGCGGTGCCTGAACCTGAGCATCCAGCATCCATCGGTGCAGCGGCCAAAAGGCAAACCTGATCAACAAGCCTAAAAGCAGAACAACGCACAAGACGGATTCAATGCCGCCTGGAATTTGCAAACCCAGAATCGTGATCGCTTCGCTTGAGAAGGTAAAATTGGTCAGAGCTTCAATGTCAGTGCTTCCTGCTTCGCGGAAAACCAACAACATCGCAGTGAGCATAAGCACTGCCCCGATTCCACTGAACACAACCATCTTGAACGCGGCGTTCAGGCGATCCGTCCCCCCCCAGATCCCAATGATCAAAAAGAGGGGAATGACAGTGGCCTCAAAAAATAACAAGAATAAAACCACATCCAGAGATGCAAACGTACCCAGCAATAGCGTCTCCAAGAACAAAAACGAAATCATGTACTCTTTGACGCGATGCGTCAGGTTCCAAGCGCTTGCCACGATCAACGGCATAAGGCTGGTGGTCAGCAGCACAAAAAGCACGCTTATGCCATCAACACCAAGTTTGTATTGAAGACCAAGCACCCAGGGGCGTTCTTCGACAAACTGATACCCTGGATCGCCTGTATCAAAGTCAAAGTAGATAAAGAGCGACACAAGAAATGTTAGCGTGGTTGCGATTAACGTCACCCATTTGGCATTTCGCTGTGCGGTTATATCCTCGCCACGCAAAAAAGCCGCCAATATGAGGCCGGCCAGTAGTGGAGTGAAAACAGTGATAGAAAGCAGATTTTCCATCAGTTGACCCACCCAATGACGCCAACCCAGGTGATCAATATCGCGAGACCAACCAACATGGTGACGACGTAAGTCGCGAGATAGCCTGACTGCAACCGACCTGCCAATCGATGCAGCTTTGGAACTGCACTTGTGCCGGTATTGTTGACAATTCGGTCGATTACACCGGCCTCGGCTTTTTCTGCGATCGCGTCACCCATCGCATTCACAGGATCCACGAAAATCCGTTTGTAAAGCGCACTAAAGTGCCCAGCTTGCAGCAAGAACCTGTGAACCGGCGCGAAACTTTTGGCAAGGCGAGACGGCAAATCCGGCTGTATAATGTAAGCCCATAAAGCGGCAAAAAATCCGGCCAGCGAAACCAACATCAAAGCTAAACTTGACCAAGTCGTGGCGCCTTCGTTTGTTATCAGGTGGGCGTTATGGTTTTCTGATTTCCCCACCCATTCAGCCGTGTCCGACAAGATGGCGCCGCCCGGTCCAACGCCGCTCAACAGAACAGCAAGTGCCAAAACAAGAACGCACGTGCGCATAAGCCATGCCGGCTCCGAAATAGAGTTTTGTTCGGTTTCCTCGCCTCGATAGGAACCCCAAAAGACCAAAAACACCAATCGCCAGCTGAACAAGCTGAATAAAAAAGTCGCAAGTAGAAACAGCCAAAACAAAGGTTGCCCGCTGCTCGCGACGATCGCGTGGTTCTTCGCGACAAAACCCGTCAAACCGATGTCTGAGAATGGCACTCCAACACCGAGCGATCCAAGGACCGCGAAATTCATTAAGACGCAGCTCATGGGCAGGCTTCGGCGTAAACCACCGAGCCTCGCTAAATCGCACTCGTCGTTTGCAGACTTCGTAACCAACCCGGCGGCCAGGAAGAGCATGGTTTGGAAGATCACAAAGGCCAGCAGGGCAACCAACGCCAGCTTGAAAAAGCCTAGACCAATGATCGTCAGAACAAAGCCGAGCTGTGCCAGGCTTGCGAACACAAGAATGCGATGAATATTCGTTTGGACGCAGGCCACGAGCGCGGCAAAGATCATAGTAGTCGCACCAATGAACTTCAGTATCATCAATGACTCTGGAGAAAACGCCAAAACCGGCGACATGCGCAGCAGAACAAACACCGCCGCAACCGTCGTAGTCAAAGCGGTGATCATAGCGACGGCTGGCAGAGGTGCTTCTGATGCGTCCGAAACCCATGTATGAAAAAGGACCTGCCCTGCTCTGACGCTCGCAGCCAGAACCAGCAGAACGCTTAATAAATTGACTGCACGCCACTCCATGCCGAGGAAGATCATGCTCTTGTCGTTTCGCTCTGACAGGACCGCAAAAATGTCATCAAAGCGCATCGAGTCTGTCACAGAAAAACAAATCACCAAAGCAAGCAAAAGCAGCGTATCCGCGATCCTGTTAGTGACAAATACCTTGGTTCCCGCCTGCACGACTGATGGCTTCTTGAAGTAAAAGCTGGTCAGCAAATAGCCGGTCACGTTCAGAAGGCCCCACCCAACCGCCAGTTGCCCCAAGTCATCAGCAACGAGAAGCAGGAGCATCGCAAAACTCTGCAGGGCCAAAAATGAGCAGAATCTCGGGCGATACGGTGGCTCTCCGGCCAGCACTGCATCCCACCGCATAAAACTCACTGAGTAGCTCAGGATCAGGGTCGTGATACCGCTTACCGCAACAATCATCGGAGCACTGAGGCTATCAACGCGAAACGTCCAAGCCATATCGAGTGTTCCAGAACGCACCCAGTCCGCAAGAAAAACGGTTTGCGTGGCACCGTTGAACCCGACGTAGATTAGAACACAGAGAAGCGTAGAAATAGCCACGAGTCCTATTGCCAGCCACTGCGCAGCAACTTGGCCAAGTAGGCGCCAAAATAAGCCGCAGATTAATGCTCCGAGCAGTGGAGATAGAAGAATTGCCTGCTGCATTAATCAGCCTTTCATGACCTTCGTCTGCCTCAGGTCCAGTGTCTTGTGTCTGCGATGAAAACTCACGCAGATCGCAACGCCTAAAGCAAGCTGCAAGCTCGACACCAACATCGCGAAAAACGCCAATAGTTGACTGCCAGACTCCACATCAAAGTGTGCGTAAGCCACCAGGTTTAGCACCGCGGCTACGACGATCAATTGAATCGAAATCAGGATCGCGATCACTTGCCCTGGCCGCAAGAATAATCCTGCCAAGCCTATAATGAAGAGTGCCGACGAGACGGTGAAAAAGTGTTCGAATCCAATCATGTTTTCATTTCACCTTCGTTAGGCTCGGTGCTATCTGGTTGTTCAATGTAAACGGCACTTTGTCGCCTCGCATCCCGCTATATAGCGCGGCGCAAGCACAAGGTTCAGTATCCAAGGTCACAATTTTGATATCCCGCGCCGGTTTGCGTAAATCCTTTGCGATCCGCTCCAACGTTGCGAACACTCGATCACCTTTTTGATGCAGTTCCACGATTTCTAGAGCCGCTTCGGTGCGATCGAATGGCGATCGATCATTCATGCGCTCTTCTGCTGTTCTAAAAGTAAGTGCGCGACCAACGTCACAATCCGCTAGGAAGAAATCTGATGCAGTCCCCTCGTGCGACCACCAATCGCGCCACATAACACGTCCTTCGCCAAGATCACGGTGCATGTCTTCACCACCATGAACCGCAGTCGTAACGCGCGTGCATTGTTCCAGCTCAATCGCCTGCGATGAACTTGCCCAGAAAGTCAAGCCAAAGAGCAAAAAAAATATTTTTAAATAAGGCGTTAAAGTCATAACTTTATCTCGCCTTTGTGTCGGTGAATGCGATATTCCGCGCTCTGTTTCGATACATCTTCAAAGAAAAGTCGCCACTGGGGACAGCTTCGTTCTTTTTGCTCATGAGCAGAGAAACATTCACTGCAACAACCAACGCGATAAGACCGAGCAAAACGAATAACCAAAGATGAGTAGCCCAGAATGAGGATGGGACGACTTGGTCGAGTTGACCTTCAGCGACGGTTTGCGTGCCAGTTCCGTAATTGCTCCAAGATGCCGACGCTATGCTGATCTGCAAAAATGCAAGCGCTCCGAAAAAGAGAGCCGAAATTGCGTAGGCGAACGGCAGTGACGAAACCGCGGTAATCGATAACTTATACCTTTGTGCGAAAACCCAAAGAACGACGGGCACTCCTATGAGCGTCACAAATACAAAGGCCAAAGACAGAAGAGCAAAATCCAACCATAATACAAGTCCTGCTATACTCAAAAAGGTTAGAGACAACAAAAGAACTGAGACAAACACGTTTGATGTGAGCACAGCTCCGAGTGCCGCCATAAGCGCCACGATCGCCATTGCATAAAACGCAAAAGCGCTCAATCCTCGCTCTCCTCGTCGTGTTTATCGTCAAGCACTTCCTTAGCCAAATCCATCGCCCTATTCATAGAAGGTAGCCCGGCGAACATAGCCATCATTGCTATTGTTTCTGCAATTTCATCCTTACTAGCCCCAGACTCCAGCAAATGCCTCACGGTCAATCGAATTTGCGTGTCGCTCTGAGCGCCTAACATCGTCAATCCCGCAAGAGTGATGAGCAATCGTGTTTTTGCATCCAACCCGTTCTTGTTTAGACCCTTACCAAAGGTCATTTCCATGAATTCCTTTGGCATAGTTGGCCATAAATGTTCAAAATCCTTAGGCGAATAGGACTCAAGCGCCGGATTGAACGCTTTGGCCATCTGCTGGGCTTGAGCAATCATCATTTCGAAGGGATTCTTGGCTTCACTCATCGATACACCATTTCTTTTCGCATGGCACAAATGCATAGAGCGTTAGCAGATAAAGCACCAGCAGTGTCTATACAATTGTCCGTGGAGAACAACGCAAAGACAGATCTAGCGCTTAACCGCGTCTAAACTGGTTTCAGAAGAGTTTTCGTGTCCTGCCCAAGATGCTTCATAGTCACTCTGCAAAGCAAAATCTGGCAGGCGGGAATCCTTGGATTTTTGGATCTCGTAATACAAATATGTTCTCCCAGGCCCAATTTTGTTTTTCAGGGGCAAACGACGACCTGTCTCAGCGGGGTCCGACAAAGGTATTGGATCGAAGTCTAGAATGGCGTCCTTCGGCAATGCTCTACAGTCGATGACTTCACAGTTGCAAGCGCGGCGCCAAAAGGTCCAGACCAACTCAGGCGAAAACTGATACATACCGTGCGTGTACCAACCGTTCATTCCATTGGCAGAAACGAACCGCCCCTCAGGTTGTAGCATTCTATACACACTCTCGAGCGCAACGGGTACGTTGAAAACATGTTCAATCGTCCCAAGGTCCAATATCAGATCAAATTTACCTTGCAGCTTTTTGGGCGGCAGCTTGTTGAGGTCGTGTAGAATTTCTGCGCCTTCGTAGCTCGAGAAATCCATCGACTCGACCGAACCAAAACCCAATTTCTCAAATAGTGTTTCCGAATAACCGTCTTCTTGACGAAGATCGCGCACACGTTCCGAATAACCATATTTTCTCAGCGCCATGTTGCAGAGCATGCGCTCACGCTGCTTCACTCTGAATGCTTGTCGGCCAAGCATCAGAACCCTTCCAGATGGCGTGTATCGCCTCGAAAGTTCCAAAAGACGCTCAAATAAAACGTAGTCGACGCCCATCGAGTTCCTGCTCGTTAAATGCTCGATTTTCTTTTGATCATTAATGCGGCACCCGGCACGCTCACGTCAATCTTTGATATCTCGCTGACAGGAAACTAGACTGTCGGAATGCCATTTTCTTTACAATCAGCGACAACGACCTCGGCATCAAGTTTAGCAATTCCATCAGGCAAACTGGCCGATATGACATAGACGGCATCAGCGCGGATAATGTCGCCTTGGGTTTCAACGGTGGTTCGAATCTGGCGAGCAAAGCCAAACCCCCGGATCAGTGCATATTGCGCAGCTGCGCATTCTGCATAACGTATTGCGTCTTCCTCGGTTAGAGCGCCCCGCACAGTGCCGCGTAAATTTACTAAGTCCTGTTCCAGAAGACGTGTTTCAATGCCAAGGTAGATAACTTCCCCGGGAGCTGAACCAGAGCCTTGCGTTTCCGCACACGCCGTCAAGCAGCATAGAGCGCTCAACCCAAGAAGAGATTTCTTATTTGAGACGAAGAAGCCGACCAACAGCCGTATTACTCGCGATTTCAGAACGTCCAAGGACGCACAAACTTTCCGGGTCGAGATTGCTCGCACCCTTTGACTCGAAATACGAATTCCGCCACGCACGCATCTTTGCACGTTTTTCTTTGTCCTCAATATGCGCTTCTATCTCGTCATCGGTGTAGCCGCGATCAGTCGCTTTTTGTTTCAGATCGTTGATATACGAACGTGCCACAAAAATACGAGCCCCGATCTGATCGCAAGCCCGCCGGATTTTGTCAGCAATTGCGATTACGAACAGACCATTGTTGATGTCCGTTTCCTGATCTAATCCAGCTTGCGCAGGTGCACCGCTTACAAAGACAGCAACTATAGTTGCAAACAATATGCCTCGTTTCATTTTCGCATCCTTTCAGAACCCTGTAGCGTTCCAACTCGTATGGTCGCGATTTGAATTGGCGAATAATCTATCTGATATTCAATAACACCGACATTTCGATCGGCGAAAACGTGCCGCTACCAAAGCACGCAGCGCCCTTCAAAGGTAAGTCTTGAGCCTTTAAAATTAAGCGCATCGTCTTCGGCTTCAGGACCGTTTGACCAAGTCACATCAGAGGTGCCAAAGTTCTGAACACAGTAATTCGTTCCTTCGTATTCGCCCGCCGCTCTGGCTGCGGCGAGGTTTCTTTCTGCTCCAGGCACAGTAATGACAAAACTCATTCTGTCCTTGGATGCTGACTTGGATTTGGTGCGGAAATTTATACCGTCGAAAAGCACTTTTTCATCATTCTGACGTTCACCACAAGCGGCCAGAGCAGCGCAAAAGACTAGTAGCATCGTCGCCGAAATCCTGTTTTGCTTGCAGCGCGATTTGTAACCCATGTTAGCCGTTCCCGTCACAAGTCTTCCATTCTTACCGGCCTTCGCGCCATAACTGATAGATCAACCAGAAGGCCAGCAAAAAGCCGCAGAGCGCGATCAGATCAAGAACCAAGAGAACCTGAACGCTGAAACCTTCCTTCTGTCCAATAAGCGTGGCTAAAACCCAGAAAACGCCCGTGCCTGCTATGACAAGGGCCGCGCGACGCCCTTTCTTGGCGCGCGCATTACGTTCGTCCATTACGCCACATCAACTCAGTAGACATCCCCGCCTTCAACCCGTTTGGAGAACTCTGTCTCACCGCCAGATGCAAGCACCTTTGCCTGATCAATCCAATTGTCGCGGCTTACACGGCCCTTGAAACCCTGTAGGTTCTCGTCAACCCAAGCAACTTCAGAAGGTGACCACGCTGCAATTTGGTCAAAGTGGTAAAATCCCATGCTGTGCAACAGTCCTTCCAGCTTAGGGCCCACGCCCTTGATCTGTTTCAGGTCATCGGCACCACCATCTCTTGGGCCACTCAAGCCTGCAGGCTTAGCCACCTCACCGGAGGAAGCGGTATCAGCAGGCGCAGCAGCGGCCGGTTTTGGCGCAGGCGCAGGTTTTGACGCAACAGGCGCTGGCTTAGGCTTTGAAACTGATGCTTGTTTCGGAGCAGCTGGAGTTTCTGCCGGCGCTTTGCCCTTTTCTCCTGCTTCTCTAAGTGCCCGTTCGTCCGAATGATCGCCCCAGCACAAAAGAAAGCTCCCAACAAAGGCTACAAACAGCGCCACTGCGATGCCGAATAAAACGGCCGCCATCCAAAATATATAAGAACTAGCGACGTAACCGGCCACGATACCAGCACCCAGACCAACGGCCCACCAAAATGCCCGACAAAGTGTAAGGTTGTTAAAGCCTAGCATAGGAAATTTCCCCCGTTGTGCGCCATCCAACGCATATTTGAGTTTGTTTGCCACACTGGTGTCTCGAAAAATACACCGCTTGGCAAGTAATAGATTGAGATCGCACGCAATAGTAAACGACCATCATTGTCGTCAAAGGGGAAAAATTGCATTTCAGACTGTCGCGCAGTCTATCGGCAAAAAATCACGCCTCGCAAGGCCCTTTCACAAGTCTTATGCCGCCGTCTTCAAGCTTCACCGCACGTTCTGTGGCAAGCACGAACGCAGCCAACGAGGTCGACTGCTCTCGGCTGATTCCGGCTTGTAATTCAACCGGCAAGTAATCCGCTTCCGTCACAAGGTCGCAGCCGATACTGGCAACCGCAGCCTCGAAACGTTGGATATCTTCTTGTGTCGTACCTTCTGGCGGGGTGGCACAGCCAGCAACAGAAAGAACGCTGAGGACCGAACATGCTAAACGTATTTGCAACTTCAACTCCAACAAAAGTCTTGAGAGGTATTTTTGGCGCGCACGTTAACCGTGAAGTCTTATCAAATCGAGAAAACAGAAAGTTTAGGTGCGAAAAAAATCCTGAATGCGCCTATTGAGCCGCATCGAACGCCATCATCGCGGTGCCTGCGCCCAATGAGGCGCAGTTCGGTCAAAGAATGCGGCAATACCGTCCTTTGCTTCTTTGCCGTCCCAACATGCCACGAGCTCATCTATTGTCGCGCCAATCATGGCGTCATCTATCGCCGGTCCCATGAGGCGCAAAAGCGATTTTGCGCGCGCAACCGCGCCAGGCGCGCAGGACAAGTATGGCGTGACCTCCATCTCCATGGATGCATCTATGTCTTGCAAAGCGACAGGCCGAGCTATGAGACCCAGCGACATCGCCTCTTCCGCAGAGAAACGCCGTCCGGACATAAACACGCGGCGAGCCTTCGCCTCTCCCATTCGTGCGCATACATAGGGGCCTATCGTTGCAGGTATCAGACCAAGACGGGTCTCGGTCAAAGCAAACCAGGCGTCTTCATTCGCAACCACGGTGTCGCACACGCTCATCAAGCCGACGCCGCCACCATAGGCATCACCTTGGACACGCCCAATCAGCGGCTTAGGCATGGTGTTGAGCGCGCGCAGCATGAAGGCCAGCTTTTCCGCCTCGCCACGTCGCGTCTCCGCATCCGCCTCAAACTGCTCACGCATCCAGCCAAGATCACCTCCAGCGCAGAAATGAGAACCACGAGCGGCCAGCACAACCACCCGCACGCTTTCATCCGATCCAAGTGCGTCAGCAGCCTTGTGGAGGTCGTGGATCATCCTAGCAGACAATGCATTGCGCTTTTCCTCGCGGTCGAGCCAAATTGTCGCCACACCGCGATTGTCCTGCTCTATCGAGATCGTCTCATACATCCCCCAACTCCTTATTCTGCGCACGTAACCAATCGGCATAAAGCCACACCATTCGGTCTACGAACCATACCTTGGGTAAGACGGTCAAAGCCGTCCCGAAAACTGTCCAAGCGACGTCAAGCTGCCACAAGCCAACCACCAAAACAATTGCGCCCGGCAAGGACGCGAATGCCAAAGAATTTGCCCAAGCGACATGGTACGGCTCAACCTCATTGCGACGGTTTAGAAAAACGCGTTCTCCCAGAACACCCCTCGAGCACCAGTTGTCGAGATCGGCAGGAGGAGGGAATGCTCTTGGGTTATACCATGTCCAAAACAGCGCCAAGGCGATAAGCGGCAAGCACCAAAGTCCGAACCATTCACGGGACCAGATGCTCAACACTAGGATCGGAAGTACGCTGAAGCGTGTATAGCAGGACCAAGGATTTGCATGGCGCTCCCACACTTTGTCGGACATACCCATTAGGTTTTCAGAGATTTTATAGACCATCAGCTTGCCCGACAGAGCGAAGGGATTTGGCGATGCTGGCCGCTTCTTTTAAGATATCCAGATTGAGGCCTGTGGAGTACCCGAGCTTTATCAGCCTTTCGTGCACCGCTTCGGTTGCAACATTTCCTGCTGCGCCGGGTGCATAGGGACAACCACCCAACCCACCAATAGCGGCATCAAAAACCCGAAGACCATGGTCAAGCGAGACTTCGACATTGTCGAGCGCGCGGCCCGCGGTGTCATGATAGTGCCCTGCTAGTATTGTGGCCGGTATCGTCTCGCGAACCGCGCGCAGAACCGCATCGATCTTTTCTGGCGTCGCGCGCCCAAGCGTGTCCCCCAGCGAAATCTCAAAACATCCCAGATCACGCAATGCGCTTGCAACTTGCGCCACACGCGCTGGATCAACCTCGCCATCATAGGGACAGTCTGTGATGCAGGAGACATAGCCGCGTACCGGAACCTTTGCCAGCGACGCCGCGTGCGCCACAGGTTCAAATCTTTCAAGGCTTTCAGCAATCGTGGCGTTGATGTTGGCCTTTGAAAACCCCTCTGACGCCGACGCGAAAATAGCGATCTCATCCGCGCGGGCGTCGAGCGCCATCTCGAACCCACGTAAATTCGGCGTGAGAGCCGCATAACGCACACCGGAGACGCGAGTGATCGCGGCCATTACTTCAGCCGATCCCGCCATTTGCGGAACCCATTTTGGACTAACGAAGCTTGCAACTTCAATGCGGCGGAACCCGGCATCGCTCAAACAATCAATCAAAGCGACCTTATCTTCGACGGCGATCTCTCGCGGCTCGTTTTGGAGTCCGTCACGGGGACCGACCTCAAAAATCTCGACATGTTCCGCCTGCGCCACGACCTCACGCCTCTGGCTCTTCAAGACGAACAAGGGCTGCACCGGCTTTGACCTGCGCCCCTGCCTCCGCCAAAACCTCGGCCACAACGCCATCACGCGGGGCCAGCAGGCTGTGCTCCATCTTCATGGCTTCGAGCACGGCAAGTCGGTCACCCTGCGCCACGGTATCGCCTGAGCGCGCTGCAAGTTCCTTAAGCAAACCAGGCATGGGCGCTTCGATCAGGCTGGCCTCACTTTCCGACACCGGCTGTCGGTTGAGCGGATCGAGCAATTCAAACTCAAGACCGCTGCTGCCGAAAACCGTGATGAAAGGGCGGTGACAGCGATAGCGCGGCGCGGGTTCCGCTCCGATGAGCCACCGTTGCTCGCGTCTGCGGAAACGCAAAGTTTCGCCCTCAACCTGCACGTCATACGCGTCAGGTCCAAGGGGCGTGATCCTTAGACACACTTCGTCAGAGCCAAAACGTAGCGCCGCCCCACCGGTCATTGGTTGCCATAGAGTAAATCCTGCATCCTCCGGCTGCTGCTCCAAGAGCCCGAGGCCCGCGAGCGCGGCGAGCGCCCAATCTGCTGGGCGCGGCAGATCCTCCTGCGCCAGAGTGTCAAGATTACGAGCGATCAGTCCGGTATCAACCTCGCCACGCGCAAAACCCTCATGCGCTGCCAAAGCACGAAGGAAAGCGAGGTTGGTAACTGTACCCGCGACTTCTGTGCGCTCAAGCCCGGCGCGCAGACGACGCAGCGCACCCGCACGATTTCGACCGTGCACGGTGATCTTGGCGATCATCGGATCGTAGTACGGAGAAATCTCGTCCCCGGCCCTCACGCCCGTATCAGCACGGACACCCTCGGGAAAATAAAGGTGGCGCACAGTGCCCGTTGAGGGAAGAAACCCTTTCGGCACGTCTTCCGCATATAGGCGCGCCTCAAAAGCATGCCCGTTTATGGAAAGCTCTTCCTGCGCGGCAGGCAACCCCTCTCCCGAAGCAACACGCAGTTGCCATTCTACCAAATCGACTCCTGTGATCGCCTCCGTCACTGGATGCTCAACCTGCAATCGCGTGTTCATCTCCATGAACCAGAAATTATCCGCACCGGCCGCGGCTGAACCATCAACGATAAACTCCAACGTGCCGGCACCGGCATAGCCGATCGCCTCCGCCGCCCGTACCGCCGCCCGCCCCATCGCCGCGCGCATTTCATCGGTCATGCCGGGCGCGGGAGCTTCCTCGATGACCTTCTGGTGTCGTCGCTGCAATGAGCAATCACGCTCGCACAAATGCACGGCCCGCTCACCATCGCCAAAAACCTGGACCTCGATATGGCGCGGAGAGGAGATAAATTTTTCGATCAGAACATCGGCATTGCCGAAAGCGACCTGCGCCTCGGCCCGTGCGCTTTGCAGGGCGTCGGGGAAACCAGCTGGGGTCTCCACCATGCGCATGCCTTTGCCGCCCCCACCGGCCACAGCCTTTATCATCACAGGATAACCAATCTTTTTGGCTTCAGATGCCAGATGCGTTTCTTCCTGATTATCGCCGTGATAGCCCGGGACCACTGGTACGCCCGCGTCAGTCATCAGCGACTTGGCTTGATCTTTAAGTCCCATCGCGCGGATGGCCTTCGCCGAAGGACCGATGAAGGTCAAATCGGCCGAGGCAACCGCGTCGACGAAATCGGGATTCTCAGACAGAAAGCCGTAGCCGGGGTGGATCGCCTCGGCCCCCGTAGCCAGAGCCGCCGCAATAACAGCATCGCCGCGCAGATAGCTCTCTGCAGGGGTCGAGCCGCCAAGTGCTACAGCCGCGTCGGCCATCTCGACATGCAAAGCACCGGCATCCACCTCTGAATAGACCGCGACGCAGCGCACCCCCATTGCCTGCGCCGTGCGCATAATCCGACAGGCAATCTCGCCTCTGTTGGCTATGAGGATGGTATCAAACATCGATCTCTCCGAAGTCTTCCACCACGTCAAAACGCTCCCAGAACAATACCATGTCTGGTTCAAATACGCCGTGCCGCCGGTAGTAGCTCTCATGGTTTGCACGCCAACCCGCGAGGCTTTCATCCTCACCCTCCATCAACGCCATCTCTTCGGTCATATCAGCAAAGGTCGTTTCGCGGACCTCCAAGGTCTTAATCACCAAGGCTGGCGTTCCGTCAAAATTCAGCGCGATATCGCAGCGTCCGACTTCCGGCTTTTGCGCGCCTGCTTCAAGTTCAGCCAAATGCGTGCAAGTCGCGCGTTTCTTGCCCGAACGCACCAGGCCTGTCAGTTCGGCCACCAAATCCGGCGTATCCCCGAAGCGAAAAGTATCCGCGCCCGGGTAACGCGCCAGCAGCTCATTTACGGTTGGGAGTGCTTTGGTCATGTGCCACACCAAACCATCTGAACGGCGATCTGTGGTTTCACTAAAATGATCACGATCCACCCTCCAACTTTTCGCACCAATCAACCCGAGCACCGCCAGAATAGGCAACGGCCAGACCATCCTCGATCAGAATATCGGCCACATCGCGATCGCGCACGGTCATCTGGGCCAGCAATCGACCATACTTGTCCTCCCCGACCGCGTCGAGCGTCAGCGGACCCTGTAGTACGAGCATGCGCAGCCTTTCCGTCGCCTGCCTGCCAAGCTCGGCTTCTGCAGCACAACCCGGCGTTTTGGTCTCGGGCGCGTCAAACCCTTGCAACCGGGCCGTTACGCTCTCTGAGCCACATCTAAGCTCCACTGTGTCGCCGTCATAAACATAGCCAATGACGCAGCCCCGCTCGCTCAGATCATGCCACGGCGCGATCCATGCAGAGACGTGGAACAGCGCCGCCAGAAGCAAGATCGAATATGCAAAGGATGTCGGGTCCATCCTCACATCCGGAACACGCCGAAACGTGTCTCCTCGATAGGCGCGTTCATCGCAGCCCCCAGCGAGAGCGCAAGGACCTGGCGCGATTTGCGCGGATCGATGATACCGTCATCCCAAAGCCGTGCACTGGCATAAAGCGGGTGGCTCTGCGCCTCGAATTGTTCGATCGTAGGCCGCTTGAACTCTGCTTCTTCTGCCTCGCTCCAGCTTTCGCCTTTGCGCGTCATGGCGTCGCGTTTGACCGTGGCCAGAACGCCCGCTGCCTGCTCGCCCCCCATGACCGAGATCCGGCTATTGGGCCAGGTCCAGAGAAAACGCGGCTGATAGGCGCGACCAGCCATGCCGTAATTGCCTGCACCAAATGACCCCCCGACCAGCATGGTGATCTTGGGCACAGAGGTCGTGGCCACGGCGGTGACCATCTTGGCCCCGTGCCGCGCGATTCCTTCATTCTCATATTGCTGGCCGACCATAAAGCCAGTGATATTTTGCAGGAAAACCAGAGGGATACGCCGCTGACTGCAAAGCTCAACAAAATGCGCGCCTTTCTGGGCCGCCTCAGAGAACAACACACCATTGTTGGCAATAATGCCCACGGGCCATCCCTCGACATGGGCAAACCCTGTGACCAGCGTTTCGCCAAACCGCGCCTTGAACTCATCAAAGCGTGAGCCATCGACCAGCCGCGCAATGACCTCGCGGATATCATAGGGCGTGCGCAAATCGGCAGGGACCACGCCAAGGATTTCTTCCGGATCATAGGCCGGCGGTTCAGGGGCCTCGCGTAGGGTGGGTGAAAACCCACGCCCCAGATTGGATACAGCCCGCCGCGCAATGGCCAATGCGTGCGCATCATCCTCTGCCAGATAATCGGCCACGCCCGAGAGCCTTGTGTGCACATCACCGCCACCAAGCGCCTCGGCGGTGACCTCCTCGCCAGTCGCAGCCTTGACCAAGGGTGGCCCGGCCAGAAAGATCGTGCCCTGCTCTTTGACGATGATCGTGACATCGGACATCGCGGGGACATAGGCGCCACCAGCGGTGCAGGAACCCATGACAACCGCGATCTGTGCGATCCCCTTGGCGCTCATCCGCGCCTGATTATAGAAAATCCGCCCGAAGTGATCGCGGTCGGGGAAAACCTCATCCTGATTGGGCAAGTTCGCCCCGCCGCTATCGACCAGATAGACGCAAGGCAGATGGCATTCCTCGGCGATCTCCTGCGCGCGGAGGTGCTTTTTGACACTGATCGGATAGTAGGTGCCGCCCTTCACAGTGGCGTCGTTGCAAAGGACCATGCAATCGCGGCCCTCGATCCGTCCCACCCCGGCAATCACGCCAGCCGCAGGCGCATCACCGCCATACATGCCATGGGCTGCCAAAGCGCCGATCTCAAGGAACGGCGAGCCGGGATCGAGCAAATTGGCCACCCGGTCCCGCGGCAAAAGCTTACCCCGAGCCACATGTCGCTCCAGTGCCGTCTCGCCGCCACCTGCAGCGGCCATGGCGGCAGCCTCGGAGACTTGCGACAAAGCCGCGAGATGCGCGTCTTTGTTGGAGGCAAAGTCAGCGGATCCCACGGTTATGTTTGACGACAGTTTCATTTCGCTGCCCCCTCACACCCGTGACGGCAAAGCGGCGTTGCAATTTTACAACACCACTTTCTGGCCAGAATGATCGAAGCTTCCCGAAACGGGCTGCCAAATTCTATAAGCCGCCCCTCATCACAAAGGTTAGACCCATGTTCTTTTTCGCGTTTGTAACCGACTAAACCAAGTTCCGTTTCCAATCCCCTCACCGGGTTTTGGAACGCTTGAGCTTTTTCTGAACAACCGAAAAGGAGCCACCGCTTTTGCGGTGATTTGTAGATATGGGTTACATACGTTTTATCACCCAGGAACAAGATACATGGTCTCGCGTTGAAACCGGCATTTTTCAATGCGGCCTCGACCAATGGTCCGAGGACAAACACATTTGCTGTCCTATCAAAAAGGCGGTGCGCCGCGAACTTGATTGGTTCAGTGAGCATCTGAACTGCCCTCGCCGCCTTTTTTACCGCTATGGAAAGAAAGCAGAACGAAGCGGCGTCTGTTGGTTCAAAGATGAATCTGAAGAGCACGTAAGACATGCAAGGAAAATGGCGCAATTGCTGATCCAGCTTGGCATTGTCACAACGCAAATCCGTTGTGAATATCCGGGTACAATACTTTGGCAGGACGCGTATCAGGTCGTCGCGTTGCCAGATCGAGCCTCGAAAATATTCAATCGTCTGGTTCATTGATCCAACTCCGCCGCTGCCCGCGCCTTGAGTTCTTTACGGATGACCTTGCCAGTGACTGTCATTGGCAAGGCGTCTGTAAAGCTGATTTCTCTTGGGTATGAATAGCTTGCGAGGCGTTCTTTGACGTGATTTTGCAGCTCTTGCGCCAAGGCCTCACCAGCCTCCGCGCCCTCGGCCAACACCACATAAGCCTTTACGATCTCGGTGCGCAGCGCGTCGGGCTTGCCCACCACACCCACAGTCGCCACGGCCGGGTGCGTGAGCAGGCAATCCTCGATCTCCGCCGGACCGATACGGTAGCCCGCCGAAGTGATCACGTCATCCTCGCGCCCGACAAAGCGCAGGTATTCGCCGTCCCAAACACCCCGATCGCCGGTGAGCATCCAATCGCCGCGAAACTTCTCATTGGTTTGCTCGGGCCGGTTCCAGTATTCCAGCATCATCGAGGCAGAGCCGCGCCGGACGGCAACATCACCTTCCCCATTGGTCGGCACGCCTCGCTCATCGATCACCTCCACCTCATGACCCGGTACGACCCGCCCAATACAACCCGCTTTGGGTTCAAAAAGCTCGGTGCATGAACAGGCCACGAGATTGCATTCCGTCTGGCCATAGAACTCATTGATTGTTACGCCAAACGCCTCGCGCCCCCATTCCAGCATCTCCGCGCCAAGCGGCTCACCTCCACTGCCGATCGTGCGCAGACCATCGATCTTGGTATCCTCCGCCTTGATCATGCGCAGCACGGTTGGTGGAAAGAATACGTTGCGCACGCCAGCTTCAGCGATGATCCTCTGACAACCTTCCACAGTAAATTTCGCCATGCGCGCGGCCACTACCGGCACGCCGAGCGCAAGACCAGGCATCATCACGTTGAAAAGACCACCGATCCACGCCCAATCTGCCGGGGTCCAGAGACAATCACCCTCCTGCCCCAAAA
>JBCDDS010000035.1:0-29660 GCA_039180185.1 Pseudomonadota bacterium
CATGAGCGAAGGAATTGGAGCCCGCGTTGCGCGTAAAGAAGACAAGCGTTTCATCACTGGCAAAGGCCGGTACACCGATGACATCCGTATGGAGAACCAGGCCTACGCCGCCTTTGTCCGAAGTCCGCATGCGCATGCTATTGTGAAAGGTATTGATGCCAGTGCTGCGGAAGCCATGGAAGGTGTCATCGCTGTTCTGAATGGCCATGAGCTTTCTGGCGATGGGATTGGTAACATTATCTGCGGTTGGGCAATTACATCTAAAGACGGCTCGCCGATGAATATGGGTGCATGGTCGGCTTTGGCCACCGAAAAGGTACGCTATGTCGGCGACGCGGTCGCTGTGGTGATCGCTGAAAGTCAGGCGATTGCGCGGCTCGCGGCCGAAGCGGTGGAGGTGGACTACGAGGAACTTCCAGCGGTTGCTTTCACCGATAAGGCTTTGGAACCAGGAGCTCCAGAAATTCATGAGAACGCTCCAGGCAACCTCATCTACGACTGGGAAATCGGAGAGGCAGCAGCAACCGACGCAGCAATTGAAGGTGCCGCTCACGTAACAGAGATGGACGTGACTAATAACCGGTTAAGCCCCAACCCGATGGAACCGCGTTCGGCTATTGCCACGTTCGACGAGGCCGAAGACCACTACACGCTCTACACAACAAGCCAGAACCCGCATGTGGCGCGGCTTGTTCTCTCGGCCTTCTATAATGTCGCGCCGGAACATAAGCTAAGAGTTATAGCACCGGATGTGGGCGGTGGCTTTGGATCAAAGATCTATATTTATCCTGAAGAGATAACCTGTCTTTGGGCTTCGATGAAGACGGGAAGGTCGGTGAAGTGGACCTCGGATCGTTCTGAGGCCTTCATGACCGATGCGCACGGTCGCGACCACATAACGACCGCAAAGATGGGCTTTGATACTGACGGCAAAATCGTTGGATTCAAGGTCGACACGATTGCCAACTTTGGCGCGTACATGTCGCTTTTTTCAAGTGCCGTACCCACCTATCTCTACGCGACGCTGCTTTCGGGGCAGTACAATATCTCCAATATCCACTGCAACGTGCGTGCGGTTTACACCAATACCGTTCCTATCGACGCCTATCGTGGGGCAGGGCGGCCAGAGGCGTGCTACGTCGTTGAGCGCATGATGGAGACTGCGGCACGCGAGATGGGAATGGACCCAGGTGAACTTCGTCGCAAGAACTTCGTTGGCTCATTCCCGCACGAAACTCCAGTGATCATGACCTACGATGCGGGAGACTTTGACGGTAATCTCGACAAAGCACTCGCGGCGGCTGACGTATCCGGTTTTGCCGCGCGCAAGGCTGAAGCGGCATCACGTGGGAAGCTGCGCGGTCTTGGCTATTCCTGCTACATCGAGGCTTGTGGCATCGCACCATCGGCGGCGGTTGGTTCGCTCGGGGCGGGTGTCGGCCTTTGGGAAAGCGCGGAGGTGCGCATGAACCCAGTGGGCACCATTGAAGTTCTCACCGGATCGCACAGCCACGGACAGGGGCACGAGACGACTTTTGCTCAGGTCGTAGCGGATCGCTTTGGCGTACCCATCGATAGCGTGTCTATCGTCCATGGCGATACTGACAAGGTGCAGTTTGGCATGGGCACATATGGTTCTCGTTCTGGGGCAGTCGGCATGTCCGCGATCGTTAAAGCGATGGACAAGGTCGAGGCTAAGATCAAAAAGATCGCTGCGCATACGCTTGAGGCCTCCGAGGATGACATCGTCATCGAAGGTGGTGAGGTCAAAATCGCCGGCACTGACAAGGCCATGGCGTGGCACGAAGTGGGACTTGCGGCTTACACTGGTCACAATCTGCCAGATGGTATGGAGCCGGGGCTCAAGGAAGGTGCGTTCTACGATCCTGTAAACTTTACTTTCCCGGCTGGTGCTTACATCTGCGAAGTGGAGATAGATCCAGAGACTGGTGTCACGGAGATCGTTCAGTTCACTGCAGCAGACGACTTTGGCACAATCATCAACCCGATGATTGTCGAAGGTCAGGTTCATGGCGGTGTAGCGCAGGGGATCGGGCAGGCAATGCTTGAACAGGTCGTCTATGATGACGACGGCCAGCTAATTACTGGTTCCTACATGGATTATACAATGCCCAGAGCATCGGACTTGCCATTCTACACTATTGAGCACAATACAACTGTCTGCCCCAACAATCCGCTCGGCATCAAGGGGTGTGGCGAGGCAGGCGCAATTGGCGCGCCACCGGCGGTAATCAACGCCATTACTGATGCAATCGGTACAAACGAACTACAGATGCCTGCTAAGCCGCAAGCGGTCTGGAGCGCGCTGCAGAGCGTCAAAACGCCATTGGCGGCAGAATAAGGAGAGCTGCAATGTATGAGACCAAATATCATAAATCGCAGACTGTTGCTGATGCAGTGGCTGCCTTAGCAGGCGCTGAAGAAGGCAAGATACTTTCCGGTGGTCAAACGCTTTTGCCGACAATGAAACAGCATCTTGCTGCACCGACTGATCTTGTGGACGTTCGCGGCATTGATGGTTTGGATAGTATCACCGCAAGCGATGGCGCCATTTCAATCGGCGCGGCCGTGTGTCATGCCGATGTAGCAAGCAATGCTGACGTAATGGCGCAAATTCCTGCGCTCGCGGCTTTGGCGGGCGGGATTGGTGATCCAGCGGTGCGAGCATTGGGCACAATTGGCGGATCAGTTGCCAATAACGATCCAGCTGCAGACTATCCGTCTGCCGTTCTTGGTCTTGGCGCGACCGTGGTAACGGACAAGCGTGAGATCGCAGCGGACGACTTCTTTGACGGAATGTTCACTACGGCGCTCAATGAGGGAGAGATCATCACTGCCGTACGCTTCCCCGTGCCAAGTAGGGCTGGCTACTCAAAGTTCCCGAACCCCGCCTCTCGGTATGCCATGGTTGGCGTCTTTGTAGCGGAAACGACCGGCACAGTACGCGTCGCCGTAACAGGCGCGGGCGCTGACGGTGTTTTTCGTCATGACGGACTTGAAACAGCATTGGGCGTTGACTTCACTGTGAATGCAGTTGATGGCGTCAGCGTCCCCTCAGAAGGTATGCTAAATGACATCCATGCAACCGCGGACTATAGAGCGCATCTCGTTTCTGTAATGACGAGGCGCGCGGTCGCAAGCGCTGTCTAGGCTGACTTGCTCTAGTTGTTTAAATCCGGTGCGACAGCGCTGTAGATGCAGAGTTGTTAAACGACGCTGCATCTACAGCGGAGTACAACGAAAAATAACGGAATATGCGAGTGCATAGTTGAGCCTGCATTCTAGTGATGGAAGCCAATTTTGCATTCTGAGTACCTAAATCAGCAGTGAAATAAAAGCGCACATTACGCAAAGAGCAGAACGCAAGAGCGATCTATGCTTGGGTATCGCAACGCATAGGAGGTTGAAATGCAAAGAATATTGACCTCGCAGGATACCCAGACTGCTTCAGCCGTCTTCGAGAATGCGATAGGTAACTACATCGTCCACGATATCTTTGGTCTTATATCCACAATCGATGCTGTCGCAGATTTCTGCACGAAGTCAAAAGACGGATTGATACAGAACCAAGGCCAGCGTCTTGCAAGGTGCAGCAAACGAATTCTCAACATCTGCACAGATGCTACGCAGCGGGAATTGGATGACGTGTGGAAACCTGACCGATCCATTTCCAGTTTGATAATGGATGCTGCGTGTTTCGCGTCTGATCACGCAAAGGAAAATACACGCGTGATCGTCAACTGTACGGAAGACGAGCAAAAGGTGCCGAATTCCAACATTGTCTTTCGCGTCATCTACAACGTACTGACCAATGCGGTCCAGGCTGTGAACAGGCATGGCGGTGGTTCCGTTCGAATAGCTGCAAAAGCAGTGGACGGACTTGCATTCGTTGAAATTGCGGATGATGGCCCAGGTATACTGGGCGCGCAAAAGAATGCGGAAAACGGCGCCGAGTTCGATGGAAAAGCGCGTCGTAGGCCGGGTATGGGTCTTCAGATTGCAGAATATCTAATGGATACAATTGATGGCACGCTCTCAATCGCCCATACGGGTTCTTCAGGCACGTCCTTCCGGATCGTAGTATCGCTCACCGAAAAGGAAGCGGAACACTAAAGTCGCGAAGTCTTTGGTGTCGACCTGGTTTACTTACGCGGTTTGATTGCATCGAATGGCAAAATCCACGCTTAAGCGTAGTACGTCATTGCCTCGCTGGCCACGTGACGAAACGATTTCGGCGTTCGCCCTGTAAACCGTTTGAATTGCGTCGTCATGTGACTTTGCGAACTGAAGCCGGTTGAAAATGCAATTTCTGCCAGACTTTTGGTGGTGTTTTCGATCATGTCTTGCGCGATTTCCAATCGACGCATGACGATGTACCGCCGAACGCTTGTGCCAACGCTCATGCGAAACCGCCGAGCGAAATGAAACGCACTCAAACCAGCGGCTGAGGCGACTTCATTGTGCTGTACTGGTTTATGAATATTGGCCTCGATGAACTCTAATCCACGCTGGATTGCGGGACAGTTGGTTCTTGCTTCAGTCTTTTTTTTACTGAGCAGTTGCAGAAGACGGACTGAAAACAGGTCGCGTATGAAGGCTCGCTCCGGGGTTTTGATTTCGTGTTCTACTGTCGTGACAAACTCAAGAACGATATCGCCGGCACTTAACATAGCATTGTCTAAATGGTTCCAGATCGGCGCGCTAATCTCGCACAATGCTTTTTGCGCAGGCAATATCTTAAGAGTGTGAGGTTTGAAGTAAAACTGAACCGTATGATCAGAACGAATGAACCTCATAGAATATGAGTTAGTCGGCTGGATCAGACTAAACGACCGCGCATAGTTGCGATCAGGCGCTTCATCAATGCCCTCGAACTCAACACTTCCTTCGGTTCTGCTAAGGTTCAGATCAAGCAAAGCCCAACCCTGCGGGATGTCGACTTCATGCGAACCCGCAGCAAAGCACCTTATTTTGTATCCTATATCTTCAGTCAGGAAACTCTTCGGTGCATGTATGGAATCTGGTTGATCCATGGCTAAGACCGTAGACCGACAAAATGAGTGCGTATTTCATGCAAACAAGATTTCAAATTCTTGCGAGAGTTGAATTGCTTCGTTCAATTCAAGCAAACAAGGCGCAGTATCGTTGAAGAACGAAACGAAGACTTGTTTTACCTTAAACTCATCGACGCATTTTGAAAGCTACCATTTATCACCGGCCAATTAGCTGCCTCTCCCAGCCTTCTAATGCGAGAATCGCGCAAGTCAGTCGTCCCTGTCCTGACTGCCGTGCGGCCGGACATCCATCCCCTGCTCATTGTCCGGCCGCAACATTCCAAGCTTTCATCAGGAACTGTTAACGTTTCGACGTTGAAAAATTTCCCATATGTAACAACAAGATAACATTCGTTTGCGTACGGTGGCACCTATGCGTGAGCAAACCTGCGCTGCAAGAATCTGTAAAAAGTGTGTTTCTTGGAATAATGTGCGCTAGTTTCCTTAGTAAATCAGCCGGAATTACGCGCTCGATAAGGGGCGTATATAAAATATGAGACCATGGAAGACCGTACAGGAATGGCCCGAAGTGAATTTAATAATTGGTACGCAATATAATGTGGCGCTCTCCGCGGAAGTTTTGAGCAAAGGAGCAATTCCACCGATCAGCGGAGGATGTGCCCTTTGCCGCCACGGGATCATACATGCCCAAAGTGGATTGAGGTGCCAAACTTGAGCCTTACGCAACCAGAATTCCATTACCAGTTCTCTGATGCTGCTAGCGCTGCGGTAGCTATCGGGGGTCAGGCCTATAAATCGGATGGTCTACCATTTGATTTGACCCGGTTCACTGTCGGAACCCATCAGAGTCGTGCGGTCAGTGATGATAGTTTTCTATTAATATTGCCGATTAGGTCGAAAGGCTTCGTAGAAGCGGAAATCGGTTCCGAAAAAAGTGCATTTGAAACACATACGAATCCCTTAACCTTTGCGCCCCGCGGAGCAATACAAACGTATGACTTCCGGGGAGTGACCGATAACGTACTCATTTCGCTTGATGCGGATTTCGTTGAAAAGATTGCAGAAGAATGGGGCGACAAGGGAGCGCATGCTCTTTTGGACCCGGTGCCCAATTTCAAACTGCCGCGCGTTGCGCACCTGATGCTCGATATGTACAGAATGCTTCGAACCGCGGACGCGGGTTGGCGTACCACGACCGAGGCAGCCGCAATGCAAATTGCGGTCGAGCTCTTCAGATTTTTCGCGGGTGAGAAGAACAGAGAAGCATCTGCGACGCCGGAGGTTATAAACTTCGACAGCCTTGATGAGTATATTGATGCGCACATGGATTGCTCGCTCAATCTCTCAGACCTTGCTGTTTCTCAAGAGATGAATGTTTTTTCATTCAGCCGCGCCTTCAGATCGAAGACGGGCATGACTCCAGGTCAGTTTATAATTGAACGGCGCGTTGAACGCGCGTGTCGACTATTGTCCGAGACCGATACGCAACTTGCTGAAATCGCATACAGTTGTGGGTTTTCCAGCCAATCTCACATGACGAGCACATTTTCGAAGTATATGGGAACCACGCCGGGCCGTTATCGCAAGGAAGCGAGGTCATGACCCATCAACCAACGTTTTTAAAATTCACTGACGCTGTGGGTCTTGGTGCACAGGCCGGTGGACGCGGGTTCGATTGCACATCGCTTCCAATCACAATGGCAAGGTTTCAGATAGAGACGCATCAAAGTGTGGGCTTTAGTAACAGCGATCACATGCTGATACTGTGTAATGGATCACAAGGTGACCTATCAGCCGAAATTGGTGGCGACACAAATCAGGTTTCGACGCACGAAGGCATGTTAACCTTTGCGCCGCGCGGGGCAGAGCAAAAATACGACTTCAAAGGGCATACTGACAACACTCTGCTGACGCTCGACGCGGATTTCGTCTCCAATATCGCCGGTGAATGGGAACCCTCTTGCAGAAAGGTAAGCCTTGATACGCATATCGGTTTCCTGAATTCGCGTATGAGCTATTTGATCAAAGACTTGCTCCGCACCGTCAATACTGCGGACGCCGGATGGCGCATCATGGCAGAAGCAGCGGCCATGCAAATCGGCGTAGAGTTGCTAAAGCATTTCATCGGAAGAAAAAAAGTCGCTCGAAGCAACAAACTCGATGACGATGATGTCAAAATGCTCACAGAATTTGTCGAGGCCTATCTAGACTGGAACATTTCGCTTACTGACTTGGCGGCTGCGATGGATATGGAAATGTTTGCCTTTAGCCGTGCCTTCAAAGCAAAAACCGGTACCACACCGGCGCAGTTCGTGATCCAAAGAAGGATGATGCGCGCGTCGGAGATGCTAGAGAACACCGACACTTCTCTGGCGGAAATCGCGTATAGCTGTGGGTTTTCTAGCCAATCTCATATGACATCGACCTTTTCGAGGTTGGTTGGGCAAACGCCCGGTCGGTATCGAAAAGAAGTAAGAGCCTGAGCCAGAAAGTTAACTGCGGTGCCTGCACATCGCTCACACTTCAAATCTCTGGATCGCTCGCGTTTTTGACGATCGGCCTTAAATCGCATCTTCAACTGAATTGAAGTCGCGATTGGTCTTGTTCCTTGGGCAGCATTAGAAGATAGACAGTTCCGTCAGGACCAAATTGCTTTCTTTCCAACTTTGCGCCTATCTCGCGCGCTAACATCGATGAGATCGATAGTCCCTGACTTTTGTCACAAAACTTGCTTTTAAGCGCTTGGTTGATGCCGCTGTCCTGAATAGTGATCCAGGACCGCCCCTTCACAAATGAACTTGTGATCATAACGACGCCACCGTCGCATCGGTTTAGCAATTCGACTGATGAGTTAATCAAGTTCGAAGTGATCCGAAAAATGGATGACGAAAAATCGCCTAGTTCCAGATCGTTAGTGACATGGCAAAAAACGCGCGTATTTGGGCCTGCTGTGGACTTGGCAAGATTGTAAGCATCTTGGACCACAGACTTTAGTTTTGTCCGACCGCTTTTGCTTCCGGCAGACTGATGGCTTTCGCAGGTATCAACGATGCGGCTGCATATTCTCGATATGTGCTCACCGGTTTCTCTTGTGCTCTTATCCTTGGACTCAGTGACTGTTTGAGCTGCAAGAAACACGCGCGCAGCCATTTCCTTTATGTCATGCGCTCGCATGCGCCAGACACGTTCCGCAAGGTTTTCCGACCGATCTATGCTGCACACATTTGTCCGCATTCTTTCCTCCTCTTAGAAACGGAATCCACCCACGAAACTGGCGGATTAGTTCAACCTAAAGAAAAGCGCGCGAGTAATATTTTGCATTATTGCCGTGCTTTTTTGAGAATTGCTTCTTCTCGTGGACGCCCTTGCGAATTAGCGAATATCTGCTGGTTTGCGTGCGAGCGCGATGCGTTCTTGAACGCGGGAGATGCTTTTTGATCATTTGAAGCTCGAAGTGCGAGTTGCGACCAATTGCTCACAGCTGCCGATCTGACTAAGCAGGGCCTATGGACAGTTTTTCAACCCTGCTTTCAGTCAAGTCTCAACTTACCACGCTTGGTTTGGCGCAAGGTCAAGCAGTGTTTGTTCATGCTTCCATGAAAGCCATAGGGCCAATGGTTGGTGGTGCGCGGGTGATTGTCGAAGCATTGCTAGACCAAGTTGGTTCCGAAGGATTGGTGGCCATGCCGGGATTTTCCACAGATGCATACTGGCCTGAAGATATTGATGCCGCTGCGCTATCGGCGTCTGAGGCAGGGCGCGTGGAGCTGGCTGTTCCAGGTTTTGATGTGGCAAAGTCCCCGACATCAGGGATGGGAGTTATCGCCGAGACGTTCCGGACTTGGCCAGGCACTATGCGCAGCACCCATCCCTCGACGTCGGTTTGCCTTAACGGTCTTGATGCAGAAAAGCTTGTGGCTCGGCATTCGCTAGACTGGGCTATGGGCCCTGAAACGCCTTTTGGCGCGCTTTATCACCGCTCAAACAGTAAGATCTTGTTAATGGGCGTTGGCTGGAACCGATGCACGGCTTTGCACACGGCAGAGACATTTGCCGAAACGCGGCGTACGAAGACCCGGCGATTTAAAGCCGGACGCTTAGACAGCCCGTGGGCTGAAACACAAGATGTTGCAGATGATCTAGGCAGGTTGTTTCCCGCTGCAGGGGCGGCGTTCGAAGCAACTGGAAGGGTTACGAACGGCAAGCTAGGCCACGCCGATTGCAAATTCGCCGACTTCAAAGATCTGGTCGATTTTGCCAGCGAATGGATCAACCAGGCGAACTTAGAAAGCGGCGAGCGTCACTAGGATACGTCGTTATCCTATCGCTGCGGCTTTCACGTCTTCATCGATATAGGGCAGGTACTGCGCGAAGTTGTCGGCAAACATCGCTACTAGCTTTTCGGCCTGCGTGTCATAGCCTGAGGCGTCACCCCATGTACGTCGCGGATCAAGAAGCACTTCTGGAACGCCAGGTACGTTGACGGGCACATCGAAACCAAAATTGGCGTCTTTGCGGAACTCAACTTTGCTCAGTGAGCCGTCCAAAGCCGCAGTCAACAGAGCCCGTGTGGCTTTGATCGGCATGCGAGAGCCTGTTCCATATGCTCCGCCAGTCCAGCCGGTATTGACAAGCCAGCAAGTCGCGCCGTGCTTGGCAATTTTTTCGCGCAAGAGGTTGCCGTAAACCTCTGGTCTGCGCGGCATGAAGGGCGCGCCAAAACAAGTTGAGAAGGTGGGCTCAGGTTCCGTTAGGCCGCGCTCAGTTCCGGCAACCTTTGCCGTGAAGCCGGACAGGAAGTGGTACATTGCCTGCGCCGGTGTTAGCCGGGCGATAGGAGGCAGTACACCAAACGCATCACAGGTCAGCATAATGATATTCTTAGGATGTCCGCCGAGTGCTGTGCTGGACGCATTCGAGATGTACTCCAGCGGATAGGCGCAGCGCATGTTTGCGGTCAGCGAGTCATCGGTAAAGTCGAGTTCCAGTGTATCCTCGTCATAGACCATGTTCTCTATAACTGTACCGAACTTGGATGTGGTCGCGTAAATCTCTGGCTCGGCTTCCGGATCGAGGTTAATAGTCTTGGCATAACAGCCGCCCTCGAAGTTGAACGTGCCGCGATTGGACCAGCCGTGTTCATCGTCGCCGATCAGAATGCGTTCCGGATCAGCCGAAAGGGTGGTCTTTCCGGTGCCAGAGAGGCCAAAGAAGATTGCCGTGTCGACAGGATTGCCCTTGGCGTGGTTGGCCGAGCAATGCATTGGCATGATGCCCTGATCCGGCAATAGGTAGTTCAGCAGTGAGAAGACCGACTTCTTGTTCTCACCAGCATATTCCGTGTTCGCGATTAGTATCAGTTTCCTCTCGATGTTGATCGCAATGACCGTATCGGAACGGCAGCCGTGCTTTTTCGGGTCTGCTTTAAAGCTGGGGCAGTTGATCACTGTGTAATCGGCAACGAAACGGTCAATCTCCTCGCTGTCAGGACGACGCAGCATGTGGCGAATGAAAAGACCGTGCCAAGCCAGCTCTGTCACCATACGCACGTTGATCGCGTAACTTGGGTCCGCGCCGCCAACCAGGTCCTGCACGAAGTAGTCCTTGCCCTGCATGTGAGAGAGCATATCGGCATAAAGAACATCGAAGGCTTCGGCTGACATCGCGGCGTTATTGTCCCACCAGATGGTTTCAGCCGTCCCTTCGGTTTTGACTATGTGTTTGTCTTTGGGCGAACGTCCTGTGAATTTTCCTGTCGAAACAAGGAAAGTTCCGCCCAATCCCAGTTTGCCTTCGTCGTGGCGCAGGGCGGCCTCAATCAACGCAGGTTCGATCAAATTATAGTGCGCCTCACCAAGACCGGTGATCCCTTGATCGTCTAGCAGGAATTTCGGGTTAACCCGTCCTGACGTCATGCGCGCGCTCCTCGAATTTTTGCAAACCGATTGGTCGATTGCATCTGTGCGAAATTGTCCCGTTAGGCTCAAACGAGCCGGTATGGCGATGTATACCACCATATTCTGGCCTGATAGCATGCTGGTTCGGGTATTGAACAGGCGGGATTGCCCAAGTTAGCGCAACCATTGACACGTTAGCGCCATCAAATCGCCTTATTGAAAAATTAATGAAAACAATACGAGCAAAAGTGGGACAATTTAGCCATTACTAAGACATTTCCGCATCAGATATCGCCAGCACACCGCGCGATTCGCAATTTTGCATTGATTGCAAAGTTTGATGCGGAGCATAGTATAGCAAAAAAGGCAACAAGAGCAGTACAAGGAAACAATAATGTCAAGAATCGCCCTTGTGGACGATGACAGGAACATCCTGACATCGGTGTCTATGACACTCGAAGCGGAAGGCTTTGAGGTCGAAACTTACAATGATGGCCAGCAGGCTTTCGACGCGTTTAGCAAGAAGCTCCCTGACATGGCGGTCTTGGATATCAAAATGCCGCGCATGGATGGCATGGACCTTTTGCAGCGCTTGCGTCAGAAAACGGCAATGCCGGTGATTTTCTTGACGTCTAAAGACGATGAGATCGACGAAGTGCTTGGCCTACGCATGGGCGCAGATGATTATGTGAAAAAGCCGTTCTCCCAACGTCTTTTAGTGGAACGCATTCGCGCTTTGCTTCGTCGTCAAGATGCGGCGGATGGTAATGTGCCAGCGGATGCAGAAGATGCAAAAGTGATCGAACGCGGTGACTTGCGTATGGATCCTTTGCGTCACGCGGTGATGTGGAAAGGGCAAGACGTGTCTTTGACGGTCACAGAGTTCTTGTTGCTACAAGCGCTCGCCCAACGCCCAGGCTTCGTAAAAAGCCGTGATCAGTTGATGGACGTGGCCTATGATGATCAGGTTTACGTGGATGATCGGACGATCGACAGTCACATCAAACGCCTACGTAAGAAACTGCGGATGGTGGATCCGGAGTTTTCAGCCATTGAGACGTTATACGGTATAGGATACCGCTACAACGAGGAGTAATGGCGCTGGCCGAGGGGGCCCCGGTGCGAGATCACACGCTTCATGAGGATGATGGCGTTGTTTTGGGCGATGACTTCGTCGCCCCGGATAACGTTGTTGAAGAAGAGGTTCGCATACGTCGCGAACGTCGCGGATATATATCGCGCGGCGGCGGCGGCTCTCTCACGCGGAAAATCATTACTTTCAACCTTATTGCCCTCAACGTTCTCGTTGCGGGCATTCTTTATTTAAGCGCATCGCGCGACGGGCTCGCGCAGCAACGAGCAGACAGTCTGCAAGGCGATGTAGAATTGATAGCGGATGTCTTCGAGGCTCAACTTCCGCTCACGCCATCGATTGATGTTCTTACTTCGGGTGAGTTTGACGTGAGCGCGATACTGAACGGTCTTGATGTTCAGCAGGGTATTGAGGTTTTCGTATACGACACAACGTTGAACTTGATTGGTGGTACAGAAGGCAAGCTCGAACGTCCTGTTGGAATAAGAAACGCGAATAGGCCGACGATAATCACGGACGCGTTGAACAAAGTATGGGGTTGGGTATCCGCACCTTTTTCTGCAATTATTCGGGACGAAGACGATGCCAGCGTCGAGGACCAAGCGCAACGTCTTGCCGAGCTGGCTCTATCTGGTGAAACGCAGGTTGGTCGAGGCGAGAGCAGCAGCGCAACCGTCTTCACAGTTGCTACACCTATTATGCTGCAGGATCGCGTGGTGGGCCTTGTCGCGTTGGCGAGCGCTTCGGGTGAAATTGACAAGCTGTCGCGCATTGAGCGAGAACGTGTGCTGCAAATGTTTGTAGTAGCTACGCTCGTATCGGTTGGTCTTAGCCTGATACTGGCATCAACCATTTCAAACCCATTGGCAGAGCTCGCCGCTGCTGCGGAAGTAGGCGGCGCCCGCAACCAAAACAGCCGAAATCGTGGTGGACGGATCAGGATACCAGATTTGACGGCGCGTCCAGACGAGATTGGACGGCTTTCAGGTGCTCTGCGAGGTATGGTTGCAGCGATGTATCACAGGATCGACAGCAACGAACAGTTTGCAGCTGACGTGGCCCATGAGATCAAAAACCCTTTAGCGAGCCTGCGGTCGGCTGTAGGAACAATGCGGCTGGCCAAACGTGATGACCAACGTGAAAGGCTTCTTGAGGTGCTTGAGCACGATGTGCGCCGTCTCGATCGCCTGGTCAGTGACATCTCTAATGCGTCAAGGCTGGACAGCGAGCTTGTCAAAGAAGAACAAGAGCCTTTCGACATGATTGTCATGTTGAGCAATCTGGCGGAGTACCTTGGGGAAGAGGCGGACAAGAAGGGAATCGAGTTCATCACTGATTTTCCCAAGGACCCAATTGTGCTAACTGGTCTAGAAGGTCGACTGGCGCAGGTTTTTGTTAACCTGATCACCAATGCGATCTCGTTCTGTGAAGAGGGAGATGCAATCCGGCTCTGGACCAGAATGCGAGAAAATCGGGTAGTTGTCGTTGTCGAAGACACAGGGCCAGGTATTCCAGAGCAGGCATTGACCAAGATTTTCCAACGATTTTATTCGCAACGAGACGCAAGTGATTTTGGCAATAATTCAGGCCTCGGGCTTTCAATTTCGAAACAGATTGTCGAAGCGCATGACGGCGTGATTTGGGCAGAAAACATTCGTCCGACAGATGCTGACATCACTTCTGATCCGCTCGGCGCGCGCTTTGTCGTTGGTTTGCCGGTTTGACAGGATATGCGAGGCGCTCCGAGCCCCGATCCAAAACATCGTGAAGTGAGCCCAGCAGAAATTGTGCACGCCAGTTGCGTTGCTGTTCGGAGCCAGGCAATCCTCATTACCGGCGCATCTGGTACGGGAAAGTCGGCGCTTGCACTGCAACTTATAGGTCTTGGTGCTGAGCTGGTTTCTGACGACTACACGGAACTTCGACGTGCCGACGGCGAGATTGTTGCGCGATCACCTAAACAAATACATGGGCTTATCGAAGCGCGGGGTGTCGGTATTCTACGCGCCGAACCTAGTAAACCCGCCCGTATCTCACTTGTTGTTGATCTCGATCAAGAAGAAACCGAACGTTTACCGCCCAGTCGCACAATACACTTTATGGACGTGAAGTTACCTCTAGTAAGAAAGATCGACGCCGCATATTTCCCTGCGTCTTTATTACTATATCTAAAGCACGGACGTTCCGAATAGAAAGACGCGGCCAATGGATCAACATAATCAGACGGCACGATTGGTTCTTGTTACCGGCCCGTCTGGGGCTGGCAGAACAACAGCGATACACGCACTTGAAGACATGGGCTTTGAGGCGATTGATAATTTACCGCTTTCGTTTTTGCCCCGTTTGTTGGACGGGCAAGGTTTGGAAAAGCCACTTGCGCTCGGCATTGATACACGTAACCGCGACTTCTCTACGGCTACGTTGATTGAGACAATCGACCAATTGGCGGCGGGCTCAGGTGCTGCACATCCGATTTCGATGCAAGTGCTTTACCTTGACTGTAACGGCGACACTCTCCACCGTCGCTTCTCCGAAACTAGACGCAGACATCCGTTGGCTCCAGATGAAAGCCCAGGCGAAGGTATCGCAAGGGAATTTGACCTGCTGGTCCCAATCCGCGCCCGGGCCGATATATTGATCGATACTTCGGATATGACGCCCCACGATCTGAAGAGCGAGATGGAGCATTGGTTCGCGCCGCGTGACCACGGGTTTCTGGCGATTACTGTGCAGTCTTTTTCCTACAAACGCGGTCTACCTCGCGGTATGGATATGGTTTTTGACTGCCGTTTTTTAAGAAACCCTTATTGGGATAAATCTTTGAGGAGTCGTGACGGTCGTGATGCAAACGTCAAAGACTATGTGCGTGGTGACGTTCGATTTGAAGGATTTGCTACGCGTGTACACGATTTGGTTGAGCATTTACTGCCAGCATATCGCGAAGAGGGAAAAGCATACCTCGCTATTGGATTTGGCTGTACAGGAGGTCAACACCGTAGCGTTACAATGGCAGAAACATTAGCCGTAGCTCTTGCGGAAAGTGGCTGGCAGGTGTCAATAAGACATCGCGAGCTAGAGCGTCGGAATTTATCAGGGAAGGACGCGCATAAAAGGGGCAAGCCAGAGTGATTGGGGTTGTAATAGTAGCGCATGGTTCGTTGGCTCAGGGCTATCTGAAAGCCATCGAGCATGTTGTAGGTGAACAAAGCGGCGTCTGCGCCATATCCATTGATGGTGATGTTGATCGGTTGGAAAAGCAGGACGAGATCTGTGCCGCCGCAGACCAGGTCGATGCCGGAAGAGGCGTTTTAATCGTGACTGACATGTTTGGGGCATCACCGTCGAACCTGTCATTAAAAGCTTGTCAGCCTGAAAATCGCCAGATCCTTTACGGCGCGAACCTTCCAATGCTGATTAAACTGGTGAAATCGCGACATCTCAGTTTGCCTGAAGCAACAAACGCGGCTCTTGATGCAGGACGCAAATACATCGATTGTCATCAAGTAAGCGCAAGATAACTGCGAAAGACTTAGCTTCACATGAATGACGAGATCATCAGCGAGCTTCAAATCATAAATGAAAAAGGCTTACACGCGCGCGCCGCTGCAAAACTTGTAGATACGATTGAACGGTTTGATGCTGCTGCTGAAGTGAGTTTCGACAACAGAACAGTGTCCGCTGACAGCATTATGGGGCTTTTGATGTTGGCAGCTTCGAAAGGAACAACTATTGAGTTTCGAGCGTGGGGGCCAGAATCGGCGGGTTTAACAGACGCGGTTAGCGCGCTCCTAGCGGATCGCTTTGGCGAGGATATGTAGGCTCGGAATGCGTGGTGAAACTGGAATAGATCACGTGGGCGAATTTGGGCAAGACCAGCTCGGCACTGGTACCGATGCCGAGAAGCCTACGCTGACATACACAAAGTATGATCGGCGATCACTGACTTACGCCAACACGTTCGATGCGCCTGTTACCGCTTTTACAATTCGCGCCATCGAGTTGTTTACAGGCAAACTCACAATTTTTCGTATGATCCGTGAATTTGAGCGCAAGGGTGCTCCTTCAGGACAAGCGTTCTGGCGCGCCGCTTTGGATACAATGGGTGTTGATCTTCTTACGGCGCAGGAGCAAATCAACAACATTCCCAGGGACGGCCCGGTTGTCGTAGTTGCTAACCATCCGCACGGGCTCGTCGACGGTATGATCTTAGCTGATTTAATTGGTCGGCGGCGTACAGATTATAAAATTCTTACTCGAGAGCTTCTGACTGGCATTGATGAGGTTGCCACCTCTTACATGATAGCGGTGCCATTCCCACATGAGCCGGACGCGCAGCGCAAGTCGGTCGAAATGCGCGCTAAAGCGATGGCGCACCTGAAAGAGGGTGGGCTTATAAGCGTCTTTCCTTCGGGTGTTGTGGCGTCCAGCGACACCATGTTCGGTCCTGTTATCGAGCGAGAGTGGAATGTTTTCACGGCGCAAATGATACGTCGTTCCGGGGCCAAAGTGGTCCCTATTTTCTTTCCAGGGGCAAACTCTCGGACATATCAAATGGCCAACAGGATTTCCGCGACGCTGCGTCAAAGTCTATTGCTCAATGAGGTGGTCAAAAGCTGCAATAAGCCCCAGAACCCAATTGTCGGTGAACCGATTGATAATGCGCATCTGGAGATGCTTCAAAGCGATCCGCGCGGGTTCATGACATGGCTGCGCGAGCATACTTTGGCCTTGGGCGAGTGACACACCCAACTAGCGCGTCGGGACTGGCGTCTCACCCCTGTAATCGTAAAAGCCACGTCCTGTTTTGCGGCCAAGCCATCCCGCCTCGACATACTTGGTAAGTAGAGGGCAGGGCCGGTACTTGGTGTCCGCGAGGCCTTCGTGCAATACGTTCATGATTGCAAGGCAAGTGTCGAGCCCGATGAAGTCGGCAAGCTCCAAGGGGCCCATTGGATGGTTAGTCCCAAGCTTCATCGATGTATCGATAGAGGTCACCGATCCAACACCTTCATAAAGTGTGTAGACTGCTTCGTTGATCATAGGCATCAGAATACGGTTGACGATAAACGCTGGAAAATCCTCGGAACTTGCCGCCGTCTTCCCCAGTTTTGCAACGACTTCATAGCAGATGTCGTACGTGGCTTGATCTGTTGCTATGCCTCGGATTAACTCCACAAGCTGCATCACAGGCACCGGGTTCATGAAGTGGAATCCCATAAACTTTTCGGGTCTGTCCGTGCCGCTTGCCAACCGCGTTATGGAGATTGACGAGGTATTCGACGTGAGGATCGTATGTGGTTGCAGATGCGGCACCAAATCCTCGAAGATTGCATGTTTTACCGTTTCCCGCTCCGTGGCGGATTCCACCACCAGATCGCTCGTGCCGACCTCTGGTAACGCCAGGGTGGTCGAGATCCGAGATAGGGCACCGCGCATCTCGTCGGTCGTCATTTTCTCTCGACTTACCTGCCGTTCCATATTGCTGGCGATTAATTCAACTCCCTTGTCGAGCGCCTCCTGATTGATGTCGTTTAACAAAACATCGTATCCGGCTGCCGCCATTACATGAGCAATTCCGTTGCCCATCTGGCCCGCGCCAATCACGCCAACTTTCTGGATTTTCATAGCGAAACCCTTCTCTGCATGTCCTCACAATAGGTGCGTCGCGCGAGTCACTGCAAGAGCAGCAAAGCTCTAAAATTTTATGCGAATGCTTTGTTTAAGTGAATCTTCAAGCGAATGGCGGATTTCTGTCGAATTGGTGCAGAAATCAGAGTGGGTGCGATGTTTCTCGATCCCAAACTACCGAAAGATCCGAAATACGAGCTTTGTCAGTATGAAGGTATAAAACTCGACTTTCGTGGCCCCAAAAGGAATTTGAGTGGCGAGTTTGTCGCTTTTCTGGGTAGTACAGAGACTTTCGGGAAGTATGTAGAAACACCTTTTCCTGACCGCTTGCAAAAGTTGATCGGTACAGTTTGTGTAAATCTAGGGTGTCGTAACATTAGCGTCGACGGATTGCTAAATGAACCTGGTGTAACGGACATCGCGTCGCGCGCCAAATTGACGGTCCTACAGGTGCCGTGCGCCACAGGGATTAACAATAAGTATTACCATGTCCACCCACGTCGGAACGATAGGTTTCTTAACGCGAAGGAACCGCTAACGGCACTCTTTCCAAAGGTAGATTTCACAGAGTTCAACTTCACACGACACATGCTTAGTGAGCTAAAAAATAAATCTGAGAGTAAGTTTGCTCGGATCACTGAAGAATTAACTAAACGTTGGATCGTGCGAATGAAACGATTGCTCGGACGCATCGACAGTCCTGTGTTGTTGCTTTGGTTTTCTGGGCGGTGTCCTGAGGAGGAATTCGAACATCCTGAAATAAGATTTCAACCATCTCTGGTACGTCGCGATATGATTGACGAACTACAACAACATGCATCTGCATTTTTTGAATTTGATACGGCAAGCGGCATGCGCGCCAACAACGTAGATCACGCGCTCATCGACAAGGTATTTGCGCGGCTTTCAAAGCGCGTTTTCTTGGATGTGCCAGGACAGAGCGCACATGACCGCGCAGCAAAGGAACTGGCACCTGTGATCGTGAAACTACTGCAAGATAAAGCAAAAGGCCCACGCAAGGGTGGGCCTTTGCATACTTGAGTTTTGTTTTAGCCGAGCTTTTCGGTCAGTTCTGGTACTGCTTGGAACAGGTCCGCGACAAGTCCGTAATCGGCCACCTGAAAGATCGGTGCTTCCTCATCTTTGTTGATCGCAACGATGATTTTGCTGTCTTTCATACCGGCAAGGTGTTGGATCGCGCCAGAAATGCCAACCGCTATGTAGAGGTTGGGTGCAACAACCTTACCTGTTTGGCCAACCTGCCAGTCGTTCGGAGCAAAGCCGGAATCAACAGCGGCACGGGACGCCCCAACAGCTGCGCCAAGTTTGTCTGCCAGACCTTCTATAAGGTTGAAGTCCGACTCCGAGCCGACCCCGCGACCACCGGAGACAACGACGCCAGCTGATGTCAGTTCTGGACGATCGGACTCAGCAACCATGTCCTCGACCCACGAAGACAATGCTGGATTATCGGCTGCAGAGACAGTTTCCACCCCAGCCGAACCACCTTCGCCCGCCGCATCAAACGAAGAAGTCCGGATCGAAACCACTTTTTTGGCGTCGCTAGACTGTACTGTCTGAATGGCATTACCGGCATAGATCGGGCGCTCAAACGTATTGCCGTCAACGACGCCAGAAATGTCAGAAATTACCATCGCGTCCAGCAATGCGGCAACACGTGGCAGGATGTTTTTTGCATCTGTAGTCGCAGGCGCGACGACGTGCTCATAGCCGTCAGCCAATGATGCAATAAGTGCTGCAGTTGGCTCTGCTAGGCGGTGGCCCAGAGAGGCGTCTTCCGCAACAAGAACTTTCGACACACCATCTAGTTTTGATGCCGTTTCGCCAGCAGCAGAGGCTGAGGCACCTGCGCAGAGAATAGTCACATCGCCCATCTGCTTTGCTGCGGTTAGTGCTTTTGCGGTCGCGTCGACAGCCAATTCGCCATTATTTACTTCACCGAGTAGAAGAACAGACATTAAACGGCTCCCACTTCTTTGAGTTTCGAGACAAGTTCATCAACCGAACCAACCATTTCGCCAGCTTTCCGCGAAGCAGGTTCATCGGTTTTGACGATTTTCAAGCGCGGTGTGACATCCACACCGTAATCTGCTGCCGTTTTCTCATCGAGCGGCTTTTTCTTCGCTTTCATGATGTTTGGCAGGGATGCATAACGCGGCTCATTGAGGCGTAAGTCAACGGTCACAATGGTTGGCATGTTGACCTTTATCTTTTGTAGGCCACCGTCCACTTCGCGTGTGACAACGGCGCTGTCGCCTTCAATATCCAACTTCGACGCGAAAGTGGCCTGGCTCCAACCAAGCAACGCTGAAAGCATCTGACCCGTCGCGTTCATGTCATTATCGATTGATTGTTTACCTGCGATCACCAAACCTGGTTGCTCTTCTTCGACAACCGCCTTCATGATCTTTGCAACAGCCAGCGGCTCGATATCTGTGTGAACATCATCTGCGGCAACCACGAGGATGGCGCGATCTGCGCCCATTGCGAGCGCTGTGCGCAGAGTTTCTTGAGCTTGTTTAACACCGATTGAAACTGCGACCACTTCATCGGCCTTCCCTGCTTCTTTCAGGCGAATGGCTTCTTCCACGGCGATTTCGTCGAAGGGGTTCATCGACATTTTGACGTTTGCAAGATCGACGCCTGATCCGTCCGATTTGACACGGACTTTCACGTTGTAGTCGATCACGCGTTTGACAGGTACGAGTACCTTCATTTGCACGGTCTCCCTAAATCAAAAGAGCCGATATGCGGCCCTACTTTTTGCTGTGAGGCACGAATCCTCTCGCTCTTCACATGTAGATACAGAATGCGTTGTCTCGAAAACAGAGCAAAATCGTCACGTTTGACGCTTACGACGTCGCGTTTTCATGTGATCGTGCTGTTTTATTACGAAACTACTATTTGCGGATACGATACAGGCGTTTCTGCGCTCTACTCAACGGTTTGCGCCGGGTACCCAAAGTACGTCGTCCCGTCCATCGTTGTTGGCAATGCGGGCTGCAACAAAAAACCAGTCTGACAAACGATTGAGATACTTAACAGCAGCCGGGTTCACAGCCTCTACAGTTGCAAGTTCTACTGTCAATCGTTCAGCGCGGCGCGCAACAGTTCGGGACATATGCATACTGGCGGCCAGTTCTGAGCCTCCGGGCAAAATGAAGCTGCGCAATGGCTCTAGCTTTGCGTTCATGGCATCAATTTCGCCTTCAAGCCTTTCGACCTGCGCATCGCTGACGCGCAGTGGTGGATACTCCGCCTCGGCGTCCTTTTCCATGTCTGGACGGCAAAGGTCAGCACCAAGATCGAACAGATCATTCTGGATGCGCGCCAATGCCTCGTCTATGTCGCCTTTCGCATGCAATCGCGCCATACCAAGTGTCGCGTTTACTTCATCCACAGTGCCGTATGCACCCACGCGCATGGAATGTTTTGCAACTCGAGCGCCATTTCCAAGCGCTGTTTCACCGGCATCTCCGGTTTTCGTATAAATTTTGCTTAGAACAACCATCTCAGCCTCTTTGCTTTACCCGCCGCGTGCGATCACGAAGAGTAGGATCAAGATCACCGCTGCAAACTGGGCGAACAGTCTCAATTGCATAAACTTGTTAGCCTTTTTTGCATTCTCGACGCCTTCCTTGCCAAACGTACTAATACCCATGGCTAGAATGACACCCACAATGCCACAGGCGATAGCGGCGAGTAGAAATAGTGGATCCGACAGCATTTGGTGCTCCTGTGTCCCTCGATACCTGCCAATTAGATCATGTGGGGCAAAAAGCGAATTCTAAGTTCGCGACCTTTTGAAAAATTCTATTTTTTTGCCAGTATCCAATCCAGCGCTCTTGTCGACAGAATTCTTTTCATGAATCCCATCACATGTGTCGGCGTGGTGACATAGTACCGAGGCCGTGGACGCGAAGATTCTAAAGCGTGTATGAGTTTCTTGGTGACAGACGACGCCGGAAGTTCAAAAGTATCAGGCTCAGAGGTTTTGTACAGACGCGGTCGCAGACTTTTGCGGTATTGTTCTACGCGAGCCGAGTTTTCCCAATCAATCCAACGTTCGAAATGTGCGACTGCGTTTTCGCGGATTTTTGACGTAACGGGACCGGGTTCAATCAAGATAACATCTATCCCTGTGCCACGCATTTCGATGCGCATTGTGCTGCTCAAACCTTCGATGGCATGTTTGCTGGCATTATAGGAACCGCGCATGCTCAGGGTAATAAAGCCAAGAATCGACGAGTTTTGAACAATTCGTCCGTGTCCTTGTGCACGCATTACCGGGATGACTTGCCTGGTGAGAGTATGCCAACCGAAGAAATTAGCCTCGAAATTGGCGCGCAGCGCGTCGGTTGGAAGGTCTTCAACTGCGCCGGGGCTGGCGAAAGCACCGTTGTTGAACAACGCATCCAAGCGTCCATTAGTAGCGTCTAAAACCTCTTTAAGCCCTGAAGCGATCGTGGCTTCGTCCTGATAGTCGATCAACGGGCTATCAAAGCCTTCTGCACGAAGTTTTTCGCAGTCTTCTAGCTTTCTGCAGGAGGCAAAAACCCTCCATCCACGGGCACGCATTCCATGGGCGGCATCATAGCCGATCCCAGACGAACAGCCGGTAATCAAAAGAGATTTCTCGCTCATGTGCTTGAGATTGGCGTGGAGAGAAATCCGATGCAATCGAATTTTCAGCCTAGAAGCGTGCTACTCGGTTTCAGCTACTTCCGATGCGCTGATGAGCCAATCGGCCATCCAACCGGTCTCACCCGTAGCCGTGACTTGCAATTCAAGCCAACCATTGCCAGGTGCACGCAACACGGCGACCTCCGTACCTTCTGTCAGCGCGCTAATCTTGTCATACTGTACGCCAGGGCCCCGACGCATATTAACTAGGTCACCAATCACATACCGTATGTCTTGGCTGGCTTCTGCGGTGGGTTCTGCCTCGGCCTTTAGTTCTGCTTGCAACGCGAGTTGCTGGTTCTTAGTTTTAAACAACGCAATTGCCCCTTGATCAGCTATGACTTGATCAAGGGCAGCTTGCACAGCTGTGTCTTCGGCGCTGATCTCAACACGTTCAACTTTGTTGCCTGCCGCACGTTGCTGTCCAATTTGAGTCAGTGATGCAAGTGTCGCTTGACGACTAACCGTATCCGCAAACGGATTATCAGGTGGGTTGATTAAAGGCTCGGTCTCAGCTGCTACATTGGATGGTTCCAGCTGTACGACCGTCACCGGTTCATGCTTAGCACTGCGCGCCGCTTGAAATGAATTTGAACGCGGTTCATAGCTCGACCCACCGCTCAATTGATAGAAAGCGATGGTCAAAAATCCGAAAGTGACCAGCATAAACCGCCACATGGCATCAGCACTCCCAAGCTGATTTGTTCAAGCGGTTCAAGAATTACACGATTCGGGAGTTCCATTCATGGGAAAACCCGAAGATAATTCCCTAGCGGTGCTTTACGGGCGCGGATCGCAATTGTATCACATCATCTATGGTCGATCAGGTGGACAACCCCAATATAGGCGGCGGAGATACGCCCGAAACCGTGGCAGAACCGCTACGTCGTGCCATTGGCGAGCGCTATCTGACCTATGCTCTGTCTACGATCATGCACCGAGCGTTGCCGGATGCGCGCGACGGGTTGAAGCCGGTGCACCGCAGGATTCTCTATGCGATGCGAGAATTGCGCCTGTCCGCGACAGGTGGCTTTCGAAAGTCGGCTAAGATCAGCGGTGATGTGATGGGTAACTACCACCCGCATGGAGACGCTGCGATATATGATGCGATGGCGCGTTTGGCTCAGGATTTCAATGTGCGCTATCCGCTCGTGGACGGGCAGGGGAATTTCGGTAGCATCGATGGCGATAATCCGGCGGCTAGTCGATACACAGAGGCCCGTCTTACAATTGTAGCCGAAGCGCTGCTCGACGGGTTGGCAGAGAATGCTGTCGATTTTCGCGAAAATTACGATGGCACGCTTACTGAGCCTGCCGTCCTACCTGCGCAGTATCCTAATCTTCTTGCAAATGGGGCCAGCGGGATTGCTGTCGGTATGGCCACCAATATCCCACCGCACAATATTGTGGAGTTGGTCGATGCTTGCCTGCATTTGATCAAAAAACCTGATGCGCGTGACGATACTCTTTTGAATTACGTACCTGGGCCGGATTTCCCGACAGGCGGTTTGATCGTTGAACCACCAGAGAGCATTGCCGAGGCTTATCGCACTGGACGAGGGTCGTTCCGACTGCGCTGCAAGTATGAGGTTGAGGACTTAGGCCGCGGCCAGTGGCAGATCGTTGTGACCGAAATCCCTTATCAGGTGCAGAAATCGAAGCTTATCGAGAAGATCGCAGAACTGATACAGACAAAGAAAGTCCCAATCCTGATCGATGTGCGTGATGAAAGTGCCGATGATGTGCGCCTGATCCTCGAGCCCCGGTCGAAGAATGTCGATCCAGAAGTGCTTATGGGCATGCTTTATCGCAATTCCGATCTAGAACTCCGGTTCAGCCTTAACATGAATGTGCTGATCGACGGTCTCACACCCAAAGTCTGCAGCATGAAGGAAGTGCTGCGCGCCTTCCTCGATTTCCGCCGAGAGGTACTGATCCGCCGGTCCAAGCACCGGATGGATAAAATCGACCATCGGTTAGAGGTACTCGAAGGCCTGATCGTGGCCTTCCTCAATCTAGACCGCGTGATCGACATCATCCGCTACGATGAGGAACCCAAGGACGCATTGATGCGCGAGGACTGGGGCACGGGTTTTGATAGAGCGAACTCGGAAGCTGATTACGTCTCGCCCCCTAAGGATAATGAAGGCGATTTGAGCGACGTGCAGGCTGAGGCTATCCTAAACATGCGCTTGCGCAGTTTGCGGCGGCTCGAAGAAATGGAGTTGGTCAAGGAGCGTGACGCGTTGATGGAAGAACGCGCCGATCTCGAAGATTTACTTGAAGATGAGACGCTGCAATGGGGCGCGATTTCCGATCAACTGAAAGAAGTCAAAAAGACATTTGGCAAGGATTACGAAGGCGGCGCACGCCGTACGCAGTTTGCTGAGGCGGGTGAGGTCGAAGACGTTCCGCTAGAGGCCATGATTGATCGCGAACCGATAACCGTGGTTTGCTCAAAAATGGGATGGATACGTGCCATGTCCGGTCATATCGACCTGGACCGGGAATTGAAGTTCAAGGATGGCGACGAAGGCCGGTTCATTTTCCACGCGGAAACCACGGATCGTCTTCTAGTGTTTGGCACCAACGGACGGTTCTATACCCTTTCTGCGGCCAATTTGCCTGGTGGGCGGGGCATGGGAGAACCCTTGCGCCTTATGGTTGATCTTCCAAACGAAGCAGACATAGTCGCGATCTTCATACACTTGCCCGGCCGAAGGCTTCTTGTGGCGTCTAGCGCGGGTGATGGTTTTATCGTGCCGGAAGACGACGTAGTCGCGCAAACGCGTAGCGGTAAACAGGTGCTAAACGTGAAAGAAGGAGCGCTCGCCAGAGTTTGTCGCACGGTTGAAGGAGATCATGTCGCCTGCGTTGGTGAGAATCGTAAAGTGTTGATTTTCAACATTTATGAGCTGCCCGAGATGGGCCGTGGTAAAGGTGTAAGGTTGCAAAAGTACAAAGATGGTGGGTTAAGCGACGCTTCGACCTTTACTCTGAGCGATGGTCTGAGCTGGCTCGATCCAGCAGGACGCACGCGCACTGAAACTGAACTCACAGAGTGGGTTGGAAAGCGTGCCTCTGCGGGCCGGATGGCGCCGCGAGGATTTCCTCGTAACAACCGGTTCACGTGATTGTCGCGCACAACTTATTGTATATAACTGACAGTGAAAGAGGCGCAAATTAGACCCAAATAGGCCCAGAATTAGCCTTATATTTTAGCGAAAACTGCTCAAAATAATACAAGGACATGTTGCGATGAGACAGCTCTCGGGCGAGTATCACGGCACAGCTATGCCCCTTTTCATCATCTATTTTAAGGTCACTGTCCTGACATTGTTCACGCTGGGCATTTACCGTTTTTGGGGCAAAACACGGATCCGTCGATATATCTGGTCTGCGACCTCTGGTGGCGATGACAGCTTTGAATATACAGGAACGGGGCTCGAGAAATTCTTGGGGTTTCTGGTCGCCGTCGTCCTTTTGGCAATCTATCTCGGCATCGTGCAAATGCTTCTTTTCTATTTTGGCATAGTCATTTTCGATGAGCCGCAAACTGACGCTGAGGTTTTGGCGCAACTCGCGGGAATCTACATTACCCTAGTTGCCGCGGTGCCGCTGATCTTTTTCGCACAATATCGAGCGCGCCGTTACAAGATGTCGCGAACACGTTGGCGGGGCATCCGTTTCGGAATGGAACACGGTGCTTGGGGCTATGTGCTCAGAGCGATCTTCCATATCACTTTGACCATCTCGACGCTTGGACTTCTGCTGCCTCGCCAGACATTCTATCTTGAAAAGTACATGGCGGACCGCACCTGGTACGGAAACGCACAATTTGAGCAGGGAGGTAAGTGGACTGGCCTATATGCCGGACTTACGCATGTCATAATGGCTTTGGCGGTCATGATCCTAGGCGGTTTTATGGCCGCCGACTCAAGTCCAATCTTTGGAACCATTTTAATTGTTCTTGGTTACTTTTGGCTCCTAATTGGTTTCGTCGCCTATCGCATTTATGCGTTCAACTACATGATGAAGCATAAGAAACTTGCTGGCGAAGTCGCCTTCGACTCCGAAGCGGAGACAGGACGTGTCATTGGTATCGTCTTAGGTGGTTCCTTCATCGTCACAATCGTCGCGCTGATTGCTGGTGTATTCTTCGCTCTTCTGGCTGCAGCCTTTGGTGTACTGGGGGCCTTCTCTGGTCTTGAACCACTGTCAGCTACAACACAACAAGGTGTGATGGGTATAACGGTAATGGCCATCTACTATGTGGCGCTTCTATTGGTGATACCTGGCGTTTCTTTGGTCGTGATCACGCAAAGAATTATCGCGCATGTTGTTGGTGCAATCACTGTGCAAAACGCGGCAGGGCTTGACGCGATCCGTCAACGCATGGCCGATGAGGGTGCTGACGCGGAAGGCTTCGCTGATGCATTGGATGTCGGAGGCGCGATTTGATGCAAACCTTAGGTCGGTTTTTCGATGGTGAAACCGGCCTGAGGCTTGATGTCGAGGTTTCAATAGATGAGGCCGCCCGTCGTTTGCGGCTCGCTCATCCGGAACTGCCCTCTGACATGCAAGACTGGCCAGTTGAAGAGCTGCGTGCGCTTGGTGATGAGGCGCGGCAAGATCAGGTTACAATTAGCCTGAGGACCGATCACTCCTCCGATAGCGCGCTCATTGAAGAAGCGCGACTTACCTTGAGAGAAGGTGTTTTCATTGCGCGGCTCAGAGCAATGTGCCCTAAGCTTTACAAGCGAGATTTGGCAAAAAACACCTGGAGAAAAGTATTCAGTCGCGTTGGTTTTGCCATTGGCGCTGTTTTACTAATGCTTTTCGTAATTTTGCCCGCAATGGCAAATACTCTTGCGCTTATCATTCCGCCGGAACGCGAAAATCGCTGGGGAAAATCGGTCGTTGCTCAAATGGAAAGGCTTTTTGGGGCTACTGAACTCGGCGAATTATCCTGCAAGCATACCGTTGGAACAGAAGCACTAGGCACCATGCTTCAAAGACTGTCGCGCGGCGCAGATCTTGCCTACGAAGTAAATGTGCGTGTGTTCGACCATGAAATGGTAAACGCATTTGCCGCTCCGGGTGGCGAGGTCGTTTTGATGCGTGGTTTGATCGAGAAAGCGAGCTCACCCGATGAGGTTGCTGCCGTGCTTGCCCATGAGATCGCCCATGTCGAGAACCGTGATGCGACTAGAAACGCCCTGCGCGCAGCGGGGTCTGCGGGTCTATTGGCGATGGTGCTTGGGGACTTTGCAGGCGCGTCCGTGATGGTCATCGTCGCTGAAGCAACGCTAAACGCCTCCTACACTAGAGAAGCCGAAACCGCAGCAGACGAGTATGCACTTGCGATGCTGGAACGCTCGGGCACCAGTAGTGATGGCATGGCCGATTTCTTTTCGGCTATCGCGGACTTGGAAGGCGACTTCAAACTGCCTGAGTATCTTTCTACCCATCCTGCAACGGAAAGCCGAGAACAGCGCGCGCGCGATTTCGCATCTGAGCAAGGCATTACGTCACCTATACTGAATGATGAAGAGTGGCAGGCGCTTCGCAGCATTTGCGACTAAATGCGCCTTGTTTGGACACGGTTTTGTTATCTCGTTAGGTTTGAACCTGTTTGGTTTCAAAACTAGCTGTCAATTACACAAACCACAAAGGACATAGCTATGCTGTCACGTCGCTCTATGCTGTTTTCAGGTTCAGCATTATTGATTGCAAGTAGTGCTTATCTTTGGACCTCACGTTCTGCTTCTGGCTCTGATGGTATATGGTATGCAGGCACTGATGGCTTCGCAGCGGATGGCGCGGATGTTGTTGCCTATCATACGCTTCAAGCCGATGCAGCCGGCCGTTCCGGCACTTCGGCGCATGTGGCGGAATGGGCAGGTGCAAAATGGCGTTTCGTATCAGCTGAGAATAAAGCGATTTTCCTTCAGAACCCGCAAAAATATGCTCCTCAGTATGGTGGATACTGCGCGTGGGCCATGGCACGAGGATACAAAGCGCATGGAGATGTCGACGCCTGGATGATTGTGGGTGGAAGGCTTTATCTCAATTACGACGAAAATATTCGTCGCAGATGGCAAAAAGACATACCTGGATTTATCGCTGATGCGGATCAGCAATGGCCAACGGTCCGAGGAACGGGCTAAATCGTTTGCTTCGTACCGCAAGAATCTGCTTGGCTAATGTGGACTGGAGCTCCATAAAACTGGAACACAAGACACGTTTGCGAAAAAGGATCGTCTGAGATACCCGATAGGAAGGTTAGTCGGGAACTACTCAGATGCGCGTATTGTTGGTTTTACTGCTTTGCCTTGCGGCATGCGGCGATACTAATGATCTACAAAAAACACCTGTCTATCTTGGCGACTTCTCATTAGGTCACAGCGTGGTTGTTGCCCCCAATCTGACGAAAGCACCTGCATCAAGAGATGCTACAGCGGACGAATGGATCGAGGCGCTAACCGATGCGGTTGACGATCGCTTCAGACGGTACGATGGCACAGCTCTCTATCATTTTGGATTGAGCATTGAGGCATATCTTCTCGCTGTACCGGGTGTCCCGCTTGTTGTGTCGCCTAAGTCGGCACTAAGTTTGCGATTAACGGTCTGGGATGATGCCGAGGGCCGCAAACTCAACTCAACACCCGAGGTGATTAACTTAGTTGAGAGCGTTTCGGGCAAGACGATAGTGGGTTCTGGTCTTTTGCAATCGCGTGAGGAACAGATGGATAACCTGGTCAAGCAAGCAGCCAAGCAAATTGAAAATTGGCTTGTGCAACAGAACTTTGAAAATGGTTGGCTGGAAGAAGATGGCGTGCCTCTGAAGGAAAAACCAGAAGGACAAGACATCCTTAGTTTTTTGAGGCGGCAGGAACGACAGAAATCTGATGACCAAAGAGCAATTGAAGCGGCAGTCGCAGAAGCGCTCGCGCAGACGCCTAATGGTGCCAGCAGAGACGGGACTGAGAACGCGGAACTTGTATTGGATAGCAGTGGCGGTTCTTGAACAAAGCGACAATGCGACAGACGCTTTTCAACAATTACGAAACGCTTGATTTTATCGCCTTAAGCCAATACATGCGCGCGCAGGAGAAAACAGGTCGACAATGACCTCAAAGGAATAAGGCGCCCAGAGATATGGCAAAGGAAAAGTTTGACCGCAGCAAGCCGCATTGCAACATTGGCACGATTGGCCATGTTGACCATGGCAAGACGACGTTGACGGCTGCGATTACGAAGCAGTTTGGCGAGTTCAAGGCCTATGATCAGATTGACGCC
>JBCDDS010000036.1:0-28906 GCA_039180185.1 Pseudomonadota bacterium
GTGGCATCACTTCCGGGAGGTCGCGGCGAACAGTGATGGTTGGCGCGTCCGGGATAACATCCTTGCTGTCCGGCAACGCCGCCACAATCGTTTGCGCCCCGCCGCGCGGGTTCGGGGCCGTCTCGCGCAGGTCCGGAAGGTTGGGGGCGGAAGGGAGCCCGTTGCCAGGTCTGGCCAGCCCCCGCGACCTGTCAGCCTGGGGGGGCAGGTCCCGCGCCACGCTCACAGGGTTTCCATCGCTGCGACGAACCGCATCGGTTACGGGCTGCGCCGGTGATTGCGGCAATGCCGCGACGCGCTGCGGTGCCGGGGGCGGTGCGATCGTGCCGTCAAGCCCGCTAAGAGCCATACGGGCCACGGCGGTTTCGGATCCCGGGGGCGCGAGGGCCCTGCCTGTCGACCCGGGTGCAGCAAGCTGGGGCTGGACCCGGGACCCTGTCGTCACCCGAGTCGGCTGCTCCCGCGTGATCGATGCCACCTCCGGTGAGATTGGCAGTGCATTGAGTGCAGCAAGCGGTGCGGCACTGCGCGGCGCTTGCTCGGGGCTTTCGGCGTGTGGGGCCAGGCCGGATGGCAGCGGAACTTCGGCCGCGTTTTCTTCATCCTGCGGCAGTGCGGCCACGCGTGTCTGTACCGGAGCTGTGAATATGGCCGGCAGCGGTGGGACCGTGCTCTCTGTCGCAATATTGGCAAAAACCTGCAGAGGTTCCACCGGGACAAGCGGTGCTATCACGTCCGGGGGCATGCTCGCCTTGGGTGTGGTCAGCAGAGCGAGTTCGACCTGAACCGGCGCCGAGAATATTGCCGGCAGCGGCGGGATGCTATCGTCAGCCGAAATACTCGCGATGATATCGGTCGGACCCACGGCCGCCAAAGGGGCAACCGTTGGTGGTTCCGGGATTTCGGCCGGGGTGATCAAAGACGTGACCTGGATCAGTGTCGGTTCGGTCGCGACAACAAATTGCGGGGGCAGGAACGGTTCGGGGGCGGTGGCGATCGCGTTGAGCGCAAGCGGGTCCGGTGCCACGGTGCGCGTGGCGCTTGGGCCAAGCGGTCCTCCGCCCTCAAGCGCTATTCCCTGGCCGGGGGCAAGTGCCACCTGCTGGACCGAAAGCGTTGCCACGTCGCGCGGTGCTCCGCCCGGGTTGCCAAAGATCTGCCAGCCAAACCAGCCGATACCGCTCAGAACCAAAACAGCCGCCGCTGCAACAGCCGCCACACGCGGAACATCCAGCGCCCCAGCGCGCGGCAAGACGAATACCGGCCTGTGTTCTAAGCCGAGAGGACGCTCCTGCAGCGTAAAGGTTTCAATTTTGAAGCCGTGCGGCTCCAGGAAGTCACGGGTTTCGGTCAAAGTGGTCGTTGGGACGACGGCCACAGGAAAGGTATTGCCGCTTGCCGCGGCCCGGTGATCGATCGTAAAACCCGACCCGTCGGGGCTTACGTGCTGGAATTCAGCATCCAGGAAGGCAGGGATCGGGCGCTGCGCGCCTTCGAATATACGGACGGTTACCTGGTCGGGGGGCAGCCAAACTTCGATTGGCACATGGCCCGGCCCGCGATACCGCGCCGCGTCGTGTAGTGTTTTCAGGCTTCGACCGACAGACCCAACCGCCAATCCGGCCGATGTGACAACATCCCATTTGCCGTTGCGTCTGCGACGGTAAAGCGTCAGCCCCTCGGCGCTGAGGTCAAGTGCATATGCGGGTAATTTGCCCGTACTGCCGGCAGCCTGTTTAATGTTACTCATACCTGCGCCGCCTACCCCAGACGTTGCGATTTTCGTGGCGTTCGCCGCGATATATGCACTATATCTCCCACCGGGGTAAACTGCCATAGCCGATGGCCGTCGTTGCTCTTTACGGCGCCGGGCATGGGCGAAATACCACACAATTCCGAAAGAAAAGGGGATCGAAACGATGGGAGTATGGACAAAAGCGGTCTGTCTTGCCTGGGCATGTACCGTTTGGATGTCCGCGGCCGTCGCCGACGACAGGCAGGAACGTGTGATCATCGTCCAGGGGACCGGGGTCGTTTCGGCGGTTCCGGACATAGCCCGCCTTCAGGTTGGTGTTGTGATCACCGATCAGAATGCACGCACAGCGATGTCCGAAGCGGCGCGTGCCGCGAACCGGACCATGGGCGAGCTTAGTGATGCAGGCGTCGAAGAGCGCGATATCCGGACATCGACACTCTCGCTGCAGCCCCTCTATGACAACAACCGACTGACCGGCGAAATATCGCAGCCACGTATTGTTGCATTCGAGGCGCGCACGGGTGTGACGGTTATACTGCGGGATCAGATCGACATTGGCAGTCTGGTGGATGACCTTGTGCGCGCCGGAAGCACCGAGATCACCGGTATTACCTTTGAGCTGGATGAGCCCGAACCGCTGCTGGATCAGGCGCGGGATGCCGCCGTCCGCGATGCGCGGCGCAAGGCGGAATTGATGGTTAACGCCGCCGGTGAAACCCTGGGTCCGTTGCTGGAAATCCGCGAGGCGGGCATCGACCCGGGCCCGCAATCCTTTGCGCGGGCCGAGGCGATGATGATATCGGATGTTCCGATTGCCCGGGGGGAAACCGAACTGTCCGTTCAGGTCGTCCTGGTTTTCGCACTTGCGGACTAGCCGTTACACGGCAGGCGGTTGACCATGCGGTCCCTGGTCCGTTCAAATCACCCCGTGGCCTTGGACAGTGCCTGATCCAAGTCGGCGATCAGGTCGTTGGCATCCTCGATCCCGATCGAAACGCGGACCACATTCGGCGCAGCGCCCGCGGCCTCCTGCTGCTCGGGGCTCAATTGGCGGTGCGTCGTCGAGGCCGAGTGGATCACCAGTGAACGCGTGTCGCCCAGGTTTGCCACATGACTGAAGATCTCAAGCGCATCAACCAGTTTTACGCAGGCGTCGTATCCCCCTTTAACTGCGAAGGTGAATAGCGCACCGGACCCTTTGGCATAGAGTTTTTGCGCCCGATCATAGTACGGCGAAGACGGGAGGCCGGCATAGGTCACAAAGTCAACCCGCGGATCCTTCTCCAGCCAGCCCGCGATTTTTACGGCGTTCTCAACATGGCGTTCCATGCGAAGGCTGAGTGTCTCAATCCCAAGCAGTGTCTGGAATGCGTTCACGGGCGACATCGACATTCCCAGATCGCGCAGGCCGACGGCGATGCCATGAAATGTAAAGGCCATCGGGCCAAGCGCGCCGTGAAAGTTCAGGCCATGGTACGCGGGCTCCGGTTCGCTCAGCGACGGGTACTTGCCCGCCGCCGTCCAGTCAAATGTGCCGCTGTCAACGACCGCGCCGCCAATGGATGTGCCGTTGCCTGACATATACTTCGTGGTGGAGTGTACGGCCAGATGGGCGCCCTGATCGAACGGGCGGCACAGATAGGGTGTCGCCGTGGTGTTGTCCACAATCAGCGGCACGTTCAGGTCGTTCGCAATTGCCGCAACCGCCGGAATGTCGCCGACATAGCCGCCCGGGTTGGCAATGCTCTCCATAAAAATCGCTTTCGTCTTGTCATTGGCGGCGGCCCGGATCGCATCAAGATTGTCAAAGTCGACGAAGGTCGCCGACCAGCCAAACCGCTTTATCGTCTGGCTGAACTGGGTGACAGTGCCGCCATACAGGCGCGTCGATACAATGAAGTTATCGCCAGGATGCATGAGGGGAAACAGCGCGAGGATCTGTGCGGCATGCCCAGAGGAGCAGGCGACAGTTCCCGCACCCCCTTCGAGCGCGGTGATGCGGTCCTGCAACGCCGAAACCGTGGGGTTTGTCAGACGCGAGTAGATGTACCCGACTTCCTCCAGATTGAACAATTTCGCCGCATGTTCTGCGTCGCGGAATGCGTATGCTGTGGTCTGGTAGATGGGTGTCTGACGGGCCCCGGTCGCAGGGTCGGGTGCGGCGCCTGCATGGATCTGTAGTGTGTCGAAGGCAAGTTTTTCAGTGTCAGGCATTCGTGTCTCCCCCTGCATTTAAGTTTGCGCGGACCCTAGTTGTGGGCCGCAGAAATGACAACCGGGCTATGCGGGGATACGACATGCAAAAAAAAGACCCGGACGAACGCCCGGGTCAAGGTGTGGAACGAGGGACAAAAAGACCGGATATGTCGTTACCATCAATATCCAGCACTATAGATTTAGCGTCGGGTTGCTGCGGTACAAGGCTGTCAGATGGCCATACTGTCGCAGCTCCTTAGAAACTTTCCAGTTCTTTCCAGTTTTCCTCGGCCTGGCGGATGTTGCCGCGAATGTCTTCTGCCCATCGGTTCTGGTCCGGTATCGAATAGTGCAGATATATCTTGTCGTCGATCATCACCCAAAGGGTCGGGTCTGAGCGGCGCTTGAACCCGCGCGCCATCCCCTCGGCGTCGAAACCGCCGAATTGCGGAATGTAGCGTTCCGGGTTTGCTTCGAACAACTCCAGATACTCGATCCGGGAAAACAGCCAGGAGCCTTCGTCGGTCTCGAACGCGTGGTCCAGTGTGCCTTTGACAGCCTCTTCCAGCTCAAAGTAGGCGACCGGGTCATAACCATCGATGACATGGCCCAGGCTGTTCAGAAACAACGGTTCCGCCCGCGCGGCAGGGGCAAGGGCGGCGGCAAGGACGCCAAGAGCTGCGCGGCGGGTCAGCCGTGGCATGTGTGCCCCGTGCCAGCGGCGGTGCGACATGTCAGTGGGCCGACCGCGTTAGTCAAAGATGTCTTCGATCTCATCCCAAATATCCTCGATTAGGTCGCTGAACTCAAATCTCCTGTGTGACGATTTTTGGTTCTTTTTCTTGTGTTCTGTTTGCGCGGGACGTCTCTCCACCGGTTTGGGGCTGCGCTTGGTACTGGATTTTGATTTGCTCTGCGGCGCTTTAAGGTGCTTCATCGTGTGCAGGCGCGCACCGCAGCTGCCGCAGGCCAATTCATGCTGGACCTGTCCGACCAGTGTCAGGATGGTGCGGTTTCCGCAGTAACAGCACGTGGCAATTTTCGTTATATCACGCATCGGCGGTATATAGGTTCGGTTCGGGCATCCTCAACACCGCGCCGCATAGAGCGCGACAGCTGCCGCGTTTGATACATTGAGCGACCCGAATGCGCCCTGGGCGGGGATGCGGACCAATCGGTCACAGGTTTTCCGCGTCAGGTCCCTCAGGCCGGGCCCCTCGGCTCCCAAGGCGAGCGCGACCGGCGTGGTGTCCAACCCGTCGAGCGCCGCATCGAGGTCCGTCTCTCCGGTGCCATCCAGCCCCAGAATGACATACCCCATTTGGCGAAGGGCCTGCATCGCATTCGCCAGGTTTGGCACACGCAGATAAGGTTGACGCTCAAGTGCCCCGGACGCGGCTTTGGCCAATGCGCCTGTTTCCGGGGCCGAGTGCCTATGCGGGGCGATCACCGCGCGGGCGCCGAACACCTCGGCCGAGCGCAGGATAGCGCCGATGTTATGCGGGTCGGTTACCCGGTCCAAAAGCAGCACGCGTGGTGTGGTCATGCCAGGCGCGCAGCACTCAGAAACCGACCCCCAATCCAGCGGGGCAACTTCGAGGGCGGCGCCTTGATGCACGGATTGGGGGTCGATGGGCGCGTCAAAGCGCCTGGCGTCCTTCAGTTCGGGCTGCAGTCCAGACCCGTCCCACGCGCGGTCCAGGCGGTCGGCGGCATTCTTGGTCAGGATCAGGCGAAATTTCCGTCGCGCAGGGTTCTGGAGTGCATCGCGGACCGCATGCAGGCCAAACAGCCAAACACGCTCGGTCCCCTGAGCCCGGTTGTCGCGTTCGCGTGCTACCACCCAGGCGGGCTTTTTCGCCGATGGTTTACGCATTTTTGTTCCTTGTGGCCATAATTGGGGCGCTTTGGCATGCTAGCTGACAGACTTCAAGGAATTGTCGAATGATACGTCCCGCCCGCACTTCAGACCTGCATCAGCTACGGTATCTCGCCCAGACGGCGTTTGCGCCGTATGCCCTGCGCGTAAGGGGGCGGCGTGAACCGCTGAGCGCGGATTTGCGGGAGTTGGTCCAGTCCGGTCAGATTTCGGTGTTTGTCTCGTCCAACGCGATCCGGGGCTTCGTGTGTTACCGGACGGACGGGCCGGATGTGCATATCGAGGCATTGGCGGTCGGGAACAAGTACCGCCGCCGTGGCGTCGGGCGGCAATTGCTGGACAAGGCGGATCGGGCGGGCCTGCGCGCCGGTTGTCGCAGGGCGATATTCTATACCAATGCACAGATGTTCGAGAACATCGCCTACTTCCGCGCCAAGGGCTTTGAAGAGGTGGATCGGCGTCAGGACAACGGCTACGAACGCGTCGTGTTGGAACGCTATCTGAGCTGACGCGACTTTCCTATTGACCGCCGCCGGACCCCTGCGTATTGACCCTGCCTCAGTGGGCGACAGGCCGCAAGGTGTGGCAGGGGACTGTAACTCCCTAGCGGAGACGCACGCCTGGTTCGATTCCAGGGTCGCCCACCATCTCGCATTTTTGCGCGCAAAAATCTCCTAACACCTTGAAGGGATAGGAAATTTTGGCGGTTCGATAACCGGTTTTCCGGCAGTAACGAAGGGGCTCTTCAAGGGCTAATCTGAGCACTGTTTGCCTTAGGGCCAAGCCTCCATTTTTGTAAATATTCCAAGGACTTGCCAAGAATTCCAAGGCCGGTTCGATAAACTCACCCTGGTGTCCTTTTGGAGCGCCAGCTGTCTCCAGCTTGTCCTCCAGACGCAGCTTCTCACTCTCCAGTTTCTCAATACGCTGCTCATAGGCCTTAATCACCGATGCGCTGGACGCATCGACGATGCGATCCAGCAGCGAGTCGATCTGCTTTTCTACGTCCTTAATTTGCACTTTCAGCAAGGATGATGCGTCCTTGGCTTCATTCAGCCGTGCAGCCCATGCATCCTTGAACATGGCCTTGGCCATCTCAATCAAATCCTTGGCTGAGCCCAGACCTTTGAGAATGCCTTCAGCGCCGTCCTCAACTTTAGCCCGCGCAATGGATTTGCGTTTGGATGGGCAATTTGGCGTGTCACAAAGGTAGTAGGCATAGTGTTTATTGCGGCCCTTCGACCAACAGGAAGTCATTGGCTCACCGCAATCATCGCAGGCGACAAACCCGCGCAAAGGAAAATCGTTGCTGATGTCCTTGCGCGCAGGAGCATACACCACGCCCTTCAGAGCGCTTTGAATACGATCAAAGGTCTCTAGGCTGATCAACGCCTCATGGTGACCTTTGCGCAGCGATACTCCCCAATCTGGCGCATCGACGCAGCCAGCATAGACTGCCCTCTGAAGGATGTCTTTGACCTTGGAGGGGTGGACATAGCCGCTCTTCCCGCTTGTGGGGAAAGAGGGCTGGCTTTCTAGGAAACGTTTCACTTCAACCTGGCTGCGGAACTTGCCCGAAGCAAAGCCTTCAAGCGCTTCAGCAATGATTGAAGCCACAGGCTCATCACGCACGAGTAGCTTGCCATGCTCACGGGTTTTCTCGTAGCGATAACCGACAGGCGGATGAAAGACGTAATAACCTTTCTCCACGCGAGCTGTCATTTTTTGAATAACCTGACGGCGGTTTTGTTCTCGCTCCAAATGGCCTTGAGCGGCCATGATCGCTTCAACAAACTCGCCTTCCGGACTGTCATCAAAGTTGAAGTTCGGACTTTCAGGGCGCGCGCCGCGCTCGGCCAATGCTGCGCGCAGCTTCCAATGGAACTCGCGATCCCGCGCAAGGCGTTTTAGATCATCGAAGATGATAACGTAATCTGTGCCTGCCTGCATATCCAAATAGCTAAGCAGCGCCACCATACCCGGACGTTTGGTATAATCTCCCCCGCCTGAGATATCATCGGGGAAGATGGCCTCAACTTCATAGCCATGCGCCTCGGCATACTGGCGGCAACGATGCTCCTGGCTCTCAAGTCCATGACCATCAATCTTTTGTTTTTTGTCCGAGACGCGGCAATAGATAAGTGCCTTTTGCCGCGCCCCGATCAGTGCTTGTGCTTGTTTCATATCAAGCCTCTCTTTCTGAATATCTTGCTATTGGCGGGCCGCGGTCACGTATCATCGCTGGCGCGCTCAAACGCTTTGTTCAAACTGTCTACTGGCTTGGATTCATTAGAATCCTTACCGTCCTTGCCATCAACCCCTTTGGGGAGTTTTCCACAGGCATCTTCGTTTTCTGCTTGCTGCAAGGGATGCACCTCGAAGCCCAGATCAACGAAGTTGACGATGATCGACCAAATCGCAGATACAATCTCTTCTATCTGATCTTCGCTCAAAGAAGGATCATCCAAGTATTTCTGATACTTGACTGTATCAATCCCAACCAAGCGTTTTGCGGGCTGCTCAGGTAGCTCGCCCATCGCGCTCACCTCCTTTCCGACCCTATTATCGGGCGTGTGAAAGCATTCACCCGAATTACTCGGATGCGCAGGTGATCCCTCATTTTCTTGCTTATCAGTCGCTCTTTCGAGCTGTTTGTTCTTAATGCCGACAAGATCGCAACGCGCGAACTCTTGCCCTACCTTCATTTTACCATTCTTTGCAGGAAGCCCGCAAATTTCGGTGTTTTCGTTCATGGTGATGGTCTTGGCTTGCATGGTGTACTCCTTCTTGTCTGTTTCAGGGATTGGGTTCAGATATTTGGGCGGTGGCCTTCGAGATACGACCACATCCCGCTCTGGTATTGAGGGTGATCCGCCAGCGCTGATGGCACGGGCTCCGTGATCACCTTGAGGGATCGCTTGAAGTTCAAGAAACCCCGAACTCTGACCGCATCCAGATCACGGTCGAAGTATGGATTGGGGCCGTAGAGGCCCTTGTATTGCTTCATTACAAAGTACGGCGTCTTGTCTGCCAAGAAGGGAGGGATGCCGTAGCCAGATGCCATCACCAGAGACTGAGCATGGCTCATGCCAAGGATTTCTTCTGGCGTCATAAGAGCCCGAGCTTGCTTGCGCTTATGCCCGCTCTCATAGGCCATGGCCTTCATCGCCATACCCGTGCGGATGGCATCGCCCTTGCCAAAGAGCGCTTCATGCATGGCCTCACGCATACCGCGCTGCGCACGGACCTGCGTGAGATGATCATCCAGCGTGATGGTCTGCGTGCCGAGCTTCTGTGAGAGATGCTTGGCGGTTTCCAGATCACTGATCCCGCCGCCCAAATACACCTCCAGATCAGCGCTGGCCGAGAGCGTCATCGCTCCGGTTTGTCCCAGGTTGTTCCTGATCTGGCCAATGTCTTGGTACACGCACACCGGACACAGGCCGAAGCCCCGCCCAATCGAATAAAACTCGGCAATCTCAGGAAAGCGCCCAAGCTGGGCAGCCTCGTCAATCACCAGATTGAGCGTTGGCGCGTCTGGCCTTGTTTGTTTGATGGTACGCAGCGTTGAGAAGAACTGACGAATGACCGCCGCGTTCTGTTCGGTCATCTCTGGCGGCATGACAAAGAACACAAACACCGGATCAGAAGTGCTTTCGCACAGAACATCCAGCGTGAAGTCAGCCTCATTATTACGCACGAGCGCAGCTTGCAGCCTTGGGTCATTCATGAAGGCGAGAGCATTGCTGATCCCGCCCATGACTGAGTCAAAGGTGCGGCGGCTTTCTGCGGCCATATCCAGCATCTCATCAAAGGTGATCTTCAGATCGCCTTCACCGAGAGCGCTCATCACCTCCGCCATCTCCTCCCAGGCATCGGGATACGATCGCACCATGCCGATCAGGTCATACAGAGATGTCGGAGAGACACCGCCATCCATATGCACGAGACCGCGCATCAGGGCATCGAGCCAGTTCTGGCCCTTCTGATCGAAGAATTGAGAATCCCCGCCGCCACTATCGGGCAGGAAGGTCCGTGCCGCCCGGCGGCAATCAGCCACCAATCGCGGGCTATCGGGCATCAGGTGGCTCAGAAGTGAGAGCCGATTACCCGGTACGCCATGGGTGAAATATGGGTTGATCTCATAGACCCGCGCCCCGATGGAGGCAAAGTACGGTTCCATCACAGCCCGTAGCTCGCGCTTGGGATCGAAAATCGCATAGCGAGCTGGCTCACCGCCGCGCCCTGGCGCATCCATGAGATGCGCCAGAACGCTTGTAAACTTGCCAGAGCCAGCGCCGCCAATCAGCAGCATGCCAGCATTCTTGGCATGGTAGAGCTTCCGGCCCTTATAGAAGCCAAAGGGCACGCCACCCTTGGCCCTAAAGGCGCGGAGGATTTCTAAAGGCTCTGCAAATCTCGCCGAGCCATAGGGGTATTGTTCGTCAAAATGCATCTGACGTCCTTTCTGTTTTTGAGTTTTGTTTTGAGGTGGGATGACGGCTTTTGGAGAGCCGCCATCCCGGTTGTGACGTGTTAGCTGCTAGAGGCAGCTAGGATCACGCAAACAATCACAAAGCCAATGAGACCAAGTCCTGCGAGTGCAATTGCATCGAGGAATTTTTCCCAATTTGTTTTAGTTTTTGTGACTTTGTAGCTCACGCTGTGCGGTCTTACTTTGTATTTAGGCATGGTTTATCCTTCTGTTCTTGTTTCGGTTTTCGATGACTGGCCACCTCCGTGCAGCCAGCCAGATTGGCTTAGATCAGGCGGTATGAGAGATAGACGCCTGCAATAGTGAGCGCGGCCACGATGGCTGCGCGGGCAGCGAAGTAGGTCATCGGCCAGGCGATGATCTCCCAGGCAAAGGCAATCAGTGCGACATAGTCAGGCGGGTACTGGTCTTCGGTGAGCATGATGACGAAAGGCGTCGTGTGCTCGGTGAAGACCGGCGTGATGATGATTGAGCTCATCGCCGCCGCGCATGTCGCAAATCCGCCTGTTAAGTCATTGCTGGATTCGCTCTTTGGGGGTCTGTGATGGTTAAAGATGTTTGGTCCTTCTCCTTCTGGTTGGGCTGCGCTCAGGCAAAGTTCGATTGGGCGCTGAAAACCGCGTTCTCAGCGTTGGCTGTCGTTTCAGAGTTTTAGGGGGCGGCTTTTCGGGCCTCTAGGAGAGCTTTGCGAAGCTCCCCAGGTGTCTTAGGATCGCTTGCAAATCATCTCGTGAGGATCAGCCGCCATTGATGTTACGCTCGTTCATGTCTTCCTCCTTTCTGCGCTGTGCCGTTCCGTGGAACGTCCCGTGTTTCGTGTGCCGAAGTGGTAGAACAAGTGAGTGATCGCGCGAAGGGGAAGGTTGTTCCCCTGACTCCAAGCAAGAGCAGCAAGGACGGCTCGACTGGGGAGGCCACCTATGACCGAATACCACTACCAATAGCGCCGCCGGGTCTTTTGCAGGCCGACCGCATGCTCGGTTACTTTCCAAGCTCACTGAAGGAGTACTATCGGCGTGCCCTCATGGAGTACAAAGAAGTTCATGGCATAGGCAATCAGAAGCTGCGCGATCTGATCATGGAGCCAGAAGATACAGTCCTGCGAAGCGAACGCCAAGCTGAGAACCTTGGTAAGTCTTCACCCATCGAGCGTGACACCCGTCTCACGCTCGATGATCTCAAGAAATGGTTCGGCAACAAATCATCGCATCACATTGGGGATGCCAAATTCACTTTCATAAATCGGTTTGCACAGCAGGTTCTGATCGAAGGCGGCTTTGATGGTTTCCAAATACGCTACAACAAAGAGCGGACAAACTTTCATCGACAGGCATTACGAGACATCTTTGCATCGACCTACTTGAGCCAATCGGTTGCGCAAGTTCTTGATGGAACTGAGCCACATATCCTTATTAGCTCGCTTCCCGGCAGGCGGGATGTTCTTCTACCAACCTGTGTTATTTTGTGCGGAGGGTTCTATGGAGGCATTGCTCCTGTGAACTTGCTGTTCTCAGAGGCTCCCGCGATGAGCCGACAAAGCCAATTCGAATACAGGGATGAATTCTATATTGCGATTGCCAAAAGCAGAATCCCGATTGTCTTACGGGGCTATGTGGTGGTGACAGCGAGTGAGTACGAAGCTGGCCGACCTGATGCCCACAGGAAAAACGCAGTCAACGCAAAGTTCATCCTGACCAATGAAGATATTCACAAAATCGGCGAAGATATCCTGCCCTATTCAAGGATCATTGCCGATGGGCGGATCGAAGTTGCGCGCGACGACGACGATACGGTGCTGGACTACAGCATGACCGTTGACACAACTGAGTTCCCGGATGAAGCGTCTACAAAATCTGAGATCAAGAAAACTCGGGCCTTTGATGGAGCATCCTACAATGGTTCAAAGCGAATCCTCCTTGCGCGACTTGTGAAAGACAACGAACATCTTGATGCCATCTTCAGAAAGTATGGCGGAGGATATCGCTAGTATGCGGACCGCGCGCGCAAAGCTTGGTGGGATCGAAAAGGAAGTCCCGCCGGATATTTTCAAGGCGGCCAGCGACGATAATGTTTTGGAGTTACGGCTAGCGATCCAAGACGGCCAGTCTTTGCAGATGACACAGCCCTCGACTGGCTTCACGCCAGTTCATGTTGCCGCCATGCGGGGAAGCGTGGCATTCATCAAAGTGGCAATGGAGCTCGACCCGGACACTTCCTGGATGCAAGACATCGCTCTCCGGACCCCCTTCGACCATGCCGCTGCGAGGCGGGATCGTGAGGCAATGTCCTACCTTCATCGGGCAATGTACCCAAGTGCATGCTGAATTTACACGTTATTGAAAAATTCTGGTAATAAAACTTCTTTTCAGATCACCGCGCAATGAGCGCACTCAAGAAATAAAAGATAATATAAGTGCGACAAGCACCAATACAGCTGAGTTCAGGAAGACAAAGTGCTTTGCCGAGCCAATCCTTGAAACCAACCAGATCTGTTCAACTAGGTCACGGTTGGCCAAGTCATCGAAGTCTTCGTTATGGACGCACTCTGCTAATCGTCTCCTATATGCCTCATGACTCGGAAACGCCGCCACGTCCAAAAAATATACAATCCCCTGCTTTTCTTGATACCTAATAACAGAAAAAAATCTTGCCATTGCCACAAAAAGCTCTGTTCGCAACGCATTCTTGCTCAAAGTTGGGACTATAGATAAGCTTGACAATAGAAATGCAGTCAGAAGTGCTGCGCAAATAATGTATTCAACCGCTCGAACATCTGCCACTGCGAGTATTTCTGGTATGGAGAACCAATTTGTGCGGCTAGAGATCAGAAAGTACTGAACGTAAGAGATAAGAATCGTCAAAGCGACACTAGCAATTATACCGTTCTTGGCATCGGCGAAACGCAGATAGGCACCGTTTTCCCGCCAAATATTTAGCAGAGCGCTATTCATAAAGTTACCCCAAAACCCTTAATTTATCGACTGATGTCATATTTCTAATTGTCACTGGAAACTCAAAAGCTTCAAAGCCTGGCATTGGCGATAGCGACACCGAACCCTCGCCTTTAAAGCTCTTAGCATGTTTAGCTAGCACCCAGACGACCGAGTCGCCTTCGTTTAGCCCCTCCTCGACCCGATGGTGCTTGATTTCACCGATCAAAGTGTGGACATGGCTCATGAAATCCCCACCCACCTCTGGATGGCCTCTATTAACGTACACGAATTCACCCCGAAGGTTTGTGGGTACAGCAAGCATCCGTACCTTTACACCAGTACGTTGAGCTATCCGCTTTATGTCGCAGACAAGACACCTTGCCTCGTCTATCTGTGAACCTTTGCCGGACAAAAAAATGTGTTTTTCGTCGTTAACTGATCTAATCTCACCGCTGTGCACAAGTACTTCGCCTTGCTCTTCGCGAAGATCACGAGTGAAGTCATCAAGGTAGGCACTCACCTGGGCTCTGAATTGATTTGTGGCGTCCACATATCTGTCAGCCGCGTCAGGCGAGCCAGCTCGACGTACTCGAACATCTAGAATATCGTACCAAACCATGTATCTGTACTCACGCCGTGAGAGCCGTGTATTGGCCTTGTTTGCCAACGAAATTGCACTCAACGCTTCTTCTTTACCAAGCAGACACAGTCTTTGGCCAAACCGTAGCAATTCCCGAGCCAAAGTCCCGACGACCTCAACCAATGTGTCTTTCGGTTTGTCTTGTGATAGGGGATGCGCGAATTGCTTTAACTCGCGCCCGCTGATAAAATCTGGGAAGTCAAAGCCCCCAATCAGTTTGCTCAACTCCTTGTGGTTTTGTTTATTCGAAATATCCCGCCCAAGAGAAGCCAAAATTGCAATTGCATCAAGCAAGAATATGCTTACCCTGGAGAACTCCTGTGCAAAATCGAGAAAAACATCAATTTTTCTTTGCTCTCCATCATTTGCTTTTCTATCGAATGATGCGAATACTGCTTCCCAAATATCTTCGCGCGCAAAAAACTCCGGGTCCAAGTCTTGAGTAGCGTATACCTTCTTTCGGATTTCCTCTACTTGACGGCCACGAAAGTTCCTAATTTTCCAATCTGCAGAATTGATAGCCTGTGCGCCATGTCCGCGTTCGACATTAATTTTGAACGCTGAGCTTCCAGGTGCAGCGAAGTTCGCAACGAGTACCCTTGTTCCAACATCTTGGAACCAATCCGCGAAGAGAATTACTTCAGCGGCAACAGCGCCCGTAGTGTCAATACCATTTGAGCACGAAGTTAAGACGATCAAATCTTCGGTTGCCAAGGGACGGTCTTGTGTACGTTTCCGGCTTTCAAAAACACAAGCTTTGCCCACAGCATGTCCTAAGAGCTTTGATGTCCTTCTTGCATCCCTACGAGCGTGGGCAGCGGTCGGTCGGACGCCGAGACCGTACAGTACCTTACCGCTTTCGTCAGTTGACTTTGAAATGGTACCGGTTTTGCACAAGCGACGTGTCAGCCAGCTTGTCTCGCCCTCAGGAACAAGTTCATCGTCATTCCTCGGGGAGATCGGAATTGCACCCTGAAGGTGATACCCAACTCTGACCAAGTTATCGCGTGGCGAGTTACTGTACCATAAGTTCAACCACTCTTCATTCATGCCAACACGAAGTAAAATAACCAGAAGCTTCTCAATATACGTAGCTTCAATTCCTTCCACACTACGCCCGACTTGGAAGCCATCTAGTAGATGATGGACTAAGCTTTCTTCCTGCGCACCAAAACGCACATCTTCTCCGTGGCGGTAGGCTCGGTAAATCAAGCCGTCCACCTGAGAAATAATGGGAACAGCGATACCGAAATCAACCAATCGGTCTAAGAAGAGGCTGAGCACATTCCTATGGTGCCTCGTATTTTCTGATCCATATCGCTCCAGAAGGTACGAACATAGCGCCCGCCATGCCATACCCCTTTTGAGACGGTCGCGGTATTTGGGGTTCGGATCATCTTCAACAATCTCACGCCTTGCCTTATCTTCGAAGTGTGATTGAAATTCAAGCATCAATGCCGTCAAGTCCGACAGCGGATAGTGACCTAAATCCACATCATCGCAGCTAGAAAAGTAACTGTTCAGAAATTTGCTTATGTCCCCTCGCGTCTCTTCAACAACAGACTGAGGTTCTTCAGTCGCGATCTTGGGCATCTGATGCTTCACTTTGAACTTCTCGTAGTCCTCCGCATAAAGCATATTGATACCTGCGGAAACTCGCTCCGCTGCATCGGCTGGAAAAACCGACTGACACCACTCAAATGAATGCTTGAGGTTTGGATCGACGGGAAGGATTTGCTCGACGTGCCGCCACATTGATTTCATAAATGCAGCACCCACCAAAAATTGAAGTAGGCGCATTTGGTCGGATGCAGTTAGCTTCTCAAGCAAATCGCTCGGGATACCAAATGCCTCACCAACTGCTATTCCGACTTTCTTGAGCATTTCCGAGCGACATGGCGCAAAAGTCACGAGTGGTACGAAAGTTACATCGTAAGCACGCCCGCTCCAAGTTGCAAAGACTCGAATTTTGGATATCTCGATCAGCTCAAATATGTTCGATCCAAAAAGTGTCTTTACCTGCTCTTGAGTAAATTGATCGGGGATGCCTGAGTAATACTTGACCTTACTTACATCATGGTATTGCGATGAAACATCATGAAAGTGCCAATTGACCGGTTTTATGACTCTGTCCAATTGATTGGCAGTCATTCGGATACGTCGGGATGCGGCGAAATCTGTAAGATAGGGTATCCCAGAATTGATAAGCGCTCGACACTCTGCTGCGCAAAACTCTATGGCATCTTGTTCGGTCATCTCCTTATGCACGTAGTCCGGAGAGAATTTCTTTTCCTTCACCGTTTCTGTATCAACGCAAAACACCCAAAATCGACTTTCAGCAACGTTCAGTTGAGAGAGCTTTTCGGAGGCGTCGGCGAGAGTTGTTCCCACAAAAAGAGTATCGTCTACAACAAGGACACGTTTTCCTTCGAGTAGGTCTGCTTGACCCTCAAGAATTGTGTCACTGAAGATGGGAACACTAATCGGCTTCGAACCACATAGTTGGACCATCCTGTAGAGACAAAGGGATTTACGAGCCATGAAGATGACAACATCACAATCATAGTCCGCAATCATGTCAAAATATCTAATCAGCTCTGAAGACAAAGCTGCGCCGAAGGGCTCCAGAATGCGCTCTGTTCTGGTCAGTTTTCGTTCTGCTACAGATTTAGTCATTGAATACGGTTCATTCCAACTTGGGTTGGGGCACACTGGCCGTTTCCCCCGTCGATTACAAGAAGCCGGTGGAACAGGTTGCGCCATCTTAACTGTGTGTTCAAACTCGAGCGTCCATACGTACCAGAGAAGTTCGAGCATAGTCCGACGGTGTTACCAAGTCACTGACACAGAGCGCGGTCGAGCAATGCCGATGTTGCGTAGGGAACGGATGCGCAAGATGTGTACGTGGTACTACCACATACATCTTGGCAAGGGGGCCCGCTCCAGAACTTCGTTCTTGCGCGCCCCCGTTGCATCCCCCCGGCCTGTGGCTCAGATCAGGGCGTGAAGCCCATCCGCAGAGCCAATAGAACGTTTGGTCGTTCAATCACCACCATGTCATGGAGACCAACCCTTCGCGGTTTGGATGCTCGCCATTTCATGGATACGATTTCATCGAGACCAGGAAGGGAGCATTTCATAGCTGCCCTTACCTTGGAACCATCCCATTGATCAAAGAGCGTTCCTGCCCCTTGAAACCCAGACCAACCCTGCGCAGATTGGATGCCGCCATCTCGTCAAAGATGGATCATGATCATGGAGCCTATCGCCGCCCCTTGAAGCCAACTCGCTGGACTTGAAAAAGTGCCTCTCCACCAGCACCGAACCATGCACAAACGCCTGTCCGCTTGACCGCTGCTTGTCAGCTGGATCGCAGTGCCACTTCCCCGCAAATATATGATACTGTCAGCCCGTTGATCATCGGCAGAGCTACAACTCATACATGCGTTAGCATGAAAGCTGACAACTTTGCTTTGCGCATGTGACGACAGAATGCTAGCCTCTATTCACAATAACGCAGCAGGCCAGAAGCAATGAAATTTGCACAGGCATATTAGTCAATGTACATAGATAAAATAGAGATTTCCAATTTCCGCCTACTTGAGCAATGCATTTTAGACATGCAGCAGAAAACGACATTGCTTGTTGGCAAGAACAATACAGGAAAAACCTCTTTTGCCGTTCTTCTAGAGAAATTTCTCGATAAACCGGATACCTTCAATTACACAGATTTTCCGCTTTCCATGCGGCAGAGAATTCTCACACTTGATGAAGAAACTGATGTGTCGGATATGGCAATCCGGTTGGTTTTGCGTGTCTCATACACCGAAGATGATCAACTCGAGGTGCTTTCGGAGTTCATGCTGGACCTGGACCCGGAAAGGCGTCATGCGAACATCCTTTTTGAATGCTGCATCGATAAACCGAAGCTCCTGAAAAACCTTCCTGCCGATGAAGCTGAAAAAAAGAAGTTCATCGAGAATAATCTCGGCGGCAAGTATCTTGATGCCAAAATATATGCCTTCGATGATCACGGCTATGAAGGTGAGCTACCATACTACATTGCCCACCGTGATCAGCTAGAAGAAAAGGATCGCTCAAACATACGGGCGCTGCTCAATCTTCAGGTTATTCATGCCCGTAGAAGCGTTGCAAGTTCAGAAGATGGAGGGCGCGGCGCGAAACCCCTATCGAATATATCCACCAAGTTTTTCAAGAAGCATGACGTTACCGCAGATAGCGGTAAGGAGAACGAGGATGAAGACGGTGATGCCGAAGCGGCAAGTATCGAAAAACTGCGGTCAATGTTGGCAGAGATCGATGCACAGCTTGGCGAACAGTATACAGAAGTTTTTGGCGGCTTTCTCAAGAGCTCACGCGACTTTCTTGAATTGGGCGATCTGAAGGTTGTCTCCAATATCCAATCCCAAGCCCTTATCGAAAATTCATCGCAGGTGATATACGGAGCAACAGACAATTTTCTACCAGAACATTATAGCGGCCTTGGATACCTGAATATCCTATATCTTCTCCTTCAAATCGAATTATGCCGCGATGACTTTGGACTGCGAAAAGCCCCCTTAAACCTTCTTCTTATTGAAGAACCTGAAGCACATACCCATCCGCAAATGCAGTATGTTTTTGCAGATAAGATACACGGGCTGATTTCTGAGATTCCTAATCTACAGGCTCTACTGACGACCCACTCATCCCATATCGTTTCGAAGTCTAATTTCGAAGATATTCGTTATCTCGCACGGAGTTCTCCCACATCACCTGTAACGATAAAGAACTTTCATATCGATTTGAGCGAGAAATATGCTGATTTGGGAAATGATGGCGAGGCCCTGTTCCGTTTTTTGAAGCAGTATCTCACAATCAACTCGGCGGAGCTGTTTTTTGCCACCAAGGCGATATTCATCGAAGGCACGACGGAACGCATTCTGCTTCCTTTGTTCATCGAGATGCACGATCAGGAAAGTGCAGAGGCCAAGGCCGAAGGAGGCCTATCTTCCCAGAACATCTCCGTGCTTGAAGTCGGCGCGAATGCCCGAGCCTTCGCACCGTTTCTCGATTTTATCGGGGTACGAACGCTGGTGATCACGGACATTGATACCACCAAAGCAGTGGCCAGCGAGAAAAATGGGAAGCTTACCTACCGGGCCTGTCCGGTTGCCGAGGCGACGCACACTTCCAATGACACCTTGAAGCATTTCCTTGGCGCTCCGGGCATACATGAGGCGGAGGATTTCGCGGCGTGGCATGCCAAGTTGCTGGCAGGTGACGCGTCACCGGACGATGATCCGATCAAGGTGGCCTACCAAACCGAGGAAGACGGCTATCACGCGAGAAGCTTTGAAGACGCATTTGTCTCCATCAACTTCGCCAAGCTCCAAGCACGGAAGGACACATTGGGCGGTCTGAAAAACACGGATGACTTTGATGCGGTTGATGGCAAGGATTTCTACGCTCTTACAGATTCTGTGATTGACAAAAAGTCAGACTTTGCCGGATCGCTCCTTTACGCGGCCCTCGTCGATGACGAAACGTGGCGCGTTCCCAAATACATCATGGATGGTCTTCGATGGATTCACAAAAACTGAGTCCTGTCGACCAGATTGCGGAACTCGTTGCGAAGGGCCAGAATTTCGTCCTTCAAGGCGGCGCTGGAAGCGGCAAGACCGAAAGCCTGAAAAGGGTTGTGCAGCGTGTACTCGAAGCCAATCCTGACCTTCGGATAGCGTGCATAACTCACACCAACAAAGCTGCCGACGAGATCGCAGACCGGGTATCTGCTCCGATCAAGGTTTCGACAATCCACTCGTTCCTTGGGGAAATCATCTCTCCGTTCAAACGGAACATAAAGCATGTTTTTCCAAAGCTATTCGAACTACCGGAGTTTGTGGCCCTTGATGACGAGCATTATGGCGGTGATGAAAAAACTAGACAAAAAGAAGAGCATGAACGCTTTAAAAAGTTACACAAAAATCTGGAATCCAGAAGGCGGGCTATCTTGAGCGAGAGCACCGATAAGGTGACCGGTAAACGTGAATACGACAAAGACCCACCTACTTTTAATAACGCGCTTAATGGTCTCATCACAGAACTCAATGAGCAGATTTTAGAGCTGTCGCTGGATCACTCGCCTAGTGCTTTTTCTTATAATGATACCGCGTACGATAACTTCAATGAGCCGTCCTACGGACATGACGGCTTGATATCGACCGCTTGTCACATCTTTGATGAATTTCCTTTACTCGGAAAGATCGTATCGGACAGATACGATTGCATCTTCATTGATGAATACCAGGATACTGACGCCGGTGTTATCCGTGTCTTGTTGAGCCGACTGCCCGAAAAGGACCGAACCGTCATTGGACTGTTCGGGGATTCCGAGCAAGCAATTTACTCCGATGGTATTGGCAGCGTCCAAGCGCACATCGACTCCGGCGAACTCATCCTCGTCGAGAAGGAGGATAACTACCGCTGCTCCCCCCAAGTAATCGAGTTTGCAAACCAGTTTCGTACTGATGGTCTTAAGCAAGAAGTTGCCCTGAAAACGCTTGATGATGGAACGACCGAGGACGCTGAAAGTCGGGAGGGGAGCGTAAAACTACTTTACGACCTTGCGCCGGAGCCTGTTGATACGGGCATCCGAACACAGGACAGAAAAGACAATACGGCAAACTTCCGAAAGGCGCTTGATAGTCTGGTTGAAAGGGTCAGCGCCGAGTTTCCCAGTTTCGTCCAGTTGAAGCTCACAAACAAAGCAATCGCGAATGATGTAGGATTTGGCGGCCTCTATCAGGTTTTTGATGATCGATATACCGAGCCAAGAGACCGGATGCGCAAGACTCTTGACCGATTGCAGTTCGGTGAGCTTGTCGAATTGATCAATCTGCACAAGAGCCTGCCAGGCAACAGGCGATCCTATAATCGCTTGATTGCGAGCCTCAAAAAGCGCGGCTTCTCGATCAAATCTGTCGCGGATAAAGCAAGGCTCGACGAAATTCTACGATCCTTCTCCCTCGAAGATCGTGGTGCGTATGAAGCTATCGAGTTCGCGGCTGAGAGCGGACTGATCAAGCTTTCAGAAAGCCATAAGGCCTTTTTGACAAGACGCGATGAATTACTGACGCGGCTAGCGAAGGACGAGATATTCTCTGGCTTCGAGAGGCTGCATCAGGATGGCTTTCGAACGAAAAATCAGATGCAAAAAGAGATCGAAGCCAACCCGGTAGAAGGTATGACCCGTGAAGTGATCGAATTACAGTATGATGATCGTGATTTCGAGATTAAACAGAAAACATTCAACGAAGGACTATTCTCAGCCGATCTGCCGATGAAAGAAGTGATCGCATTTTACGGATATGAAGACGCTGATAGCGATTTTTCTACGATGCATAAAACCAAGGGAACAGGAATCGAGGATGTACTTCTGGTCATTGATGAGTACGGATGGACATCCGAGTATGACTTCTTGAGCTGTTTCTTCAAGGCCTCACCGGCTTCAAAAAGGGAAATCTCATCTCGGAAGCTCTTATATGTCGCGGCATCGCGCACTGAAAAGAACCTGATGTGTGTGAGACTGATGAACGATCAGGCCGAGGCTGATCATATTGCCTCGTTTTTCCCGGAAGCAATTAGAGTAGAATAGATAGCTTTTTTCTCGCGCATCATTCTAGGGCGGGCCGGGCCATGGTAAACCGAGCCTGTCGAAGCGATCTCGGCCATGTGGCTTTAGTCTCTTTGTTACAAAACGGCTGGCCCGAATGGCCAGCCGAGGGCGCTAGAAGCCAGGACCGCGAGCCTTCAGCTCACGCTCGACTGTTTCTAGCGAGTTTAGAGCGATCCTACGCTCTTCCGAGCCGCGCGGTGCAGTAGCTACATCGTTGAACGCTTTTCGGAACAAGCCTTGCAGCTCTTCCAGACTGAGCTTGGATGCTTCAGATCGTGTGATGAGTTTCATCGTATCCTCCTTGGATAAAGGAGGCCCCGACAATCGGAGCCTTTCGGCCCCGGACACCCACATAATCATTGGGGTAAGAAGGCATCCGCATGAGCGGGCAGACACCTGCCAGCCATGGTAGATTGATGAGACGCATTCATACGTCTCTCGAAAACAGACAATCGCAGCTGAAGAAATGCTGCGCAGATTGATTTCAAGAAAAGTTCTTTGGGGCTGACGCCCCCGCGCGGCTCAAGGGGTGGGTCCTCGCCATGCTCGCTTCATTTCATTGTAGCTGCGCGTGGCTCTGGTCCCGCTTTGAAGCGCCCTTGCTCCTTGCACCCCCGCACTTCGCCAGTGGGGCAGATCGGTTGCATGCGCAACCAATAAAAGGAGTAAGAAAAATGGGTATATTTCACGCACAGCCCTATGACCTATCGGCCACAGGGTTCTATTTTGAAGATCAGGAGAGCTTTGAGAAAAAGATCGGATCGATCCGTAACGACTACGGCCAACCCGTTGAAGAATTCGAGCTTCAATTCATCGACGGGGAAGCCATCGACTGCGCTCTAGCCAGAGCATGGGGCATCAATCAGGCGAATATTCTAGCATTCATAGACGCCGCCGAGAGCTGGGAAGAGGATGAGAAACTACGCTTCATCATTGCTGTGGGAGAATGTGGCTACAGCTTTGATCCCGACAGCATCGATCCCAATATTTTTGAAGTGGATATCTATGAAGATATGAGCTTGAGGGAGCTGGCGGAGCACTTCGTTGAAGAAGGACTATATGGCCCCATTCCAGAGACCATCGCTTACTATCTGGACTATGAGGCTATCGCTAATGATCTGGGCGTTGAATACACCGAAACCGAGATTGCCGGAAAGCGTTGGACCTATGCCTGCCGATAGTCAAACAAGCTGGCCGAAATGCACACGGCTCAGCTCGGCATATTGTCTTCATCATCGTACCAATCATCGCGATACGCCGATGGCTTGAACTTCGGCACAAGAACATCGGGTTTCGTCAGACGGGCATGGGCTAGCCTGATCGTCAAACGAAGAGTATCTTCGGCCTTCAGCCGGAAATGATCTCGCAACTCATTGAGAAGATGAGCATGTTTCTCATCCAGATTGAGCATGAATGTTTGTCTAAGTTTTTGTCGCATGGGCGATCTCCTTATCGTTTGGGTTAAAATTCTCGGCCCCGATCATCACGGCGAGATCGGGTGCGTTCGCGCTGGTGTTGACGCTGGCGTTCTTGGCCTTCGCGCTGACGATTGCGCATCTTTGCCTTGGCCTGTTCTTCGCTCTGATTGCGCTTGGTGAGGCTTGGCACATCACCGCGCTTCATCGCGACATAGGCTGCAATTTCTTTTCGGATTTGCTGGATGTCCTTGGCGCGATCTTCGCGCATCTTACGCACAGCATCTTGAAGCTTCTGGCGCTCATCAAGTTGCCGTTGAACAAGACGATCCTTTTCCTGCCGATCCCGTTGCCAGGATTGCAGGGCCTCCATCTCATTCTGGTTCTTGATTTTGGAGAGCTTGCCAGTGATCCGGCTCCAGATACCGCTGAAGCCTTTTGGCAGACGCGCTGAGCGCGCCAATTGCTCGCGCGTTTCACGCTCGGCAATACGAGCATACTCAGTCTTCCGTTCTTCTCCATGGCGCGCGATCATCTGTTGGCGCTTGTGCTCAATGGCAGGAGAAGCACGTTTGTACCCATCATCAATGTCCTTGATGTAGGTTTTGAGCTGTTCGGTCATGCGACTGGCGATATGTGCCTTGGCTTCCTGAGCCGACGGCAGGAAGTCCGCATCGGGAATGCGCTCACGCACCTCTTTTGCCTTCACACCCGACCAGCGTGATAGAGAGTAGGTCTCTCCGCGCACGTCTATGGCGACCACACCGCGACGATCCCCACGAGCAAGGAAGAAGCCTTTTTCTTCGAGGGCAGCTTTAAGGGCATCGGTTCCATCTGATGTTTTCCAGCACTCTTGAATAGCTGCCTTGATAAGCTTCGGGTCTTGCTTGGAGCGTTGTGCTTGCTGCCATTCGGTCCGCGAGTAGTTCAGCGGATCGCGCATGTTTCGGTCAATCATACCCTTGGGCATGTCCCATCCGTGCTCAAGATAGAGGTCACGTGATACGTCCATGAGCTTTTGCTTGTAAAAAGACATGTTTTTGGCCCGCATCTCATCGGTATCGATGCGGCTCCAGACAGCATGGGCATGACGCCGCCCGTCTTTCTCATGGAAGACAAGAGCACGCGCATGGTCATCCAGATCGAGTTTTCGCTCGATCCGATCTACAGCACGCTCGAAATCCTCACGGCTGACATTTTCACCTTCAGGCGGATTCAGGCTCATGGAGAAGAGATGCTTTTTGCACTTGGTCTGGCCTGCAATGGCATCCAGCTCTTCGAACGCCTCATTCAGATCATCGCTGACGAACCCGCGAAGATCATGAAGCTCGACATGCTCGTTATCGCGCATCGACATCAGATAGCTGGCAAGCTGGCGAGCGTTTCCACGTTCTTTGGCTTTCAGGATCATGGCTGCCCTCCATCTTTGACGGCAGCCATCAGCGCATCGCGCATATCCTTCACGGCGCGGCAGGCATCCTGAATCTCACCTTCAGTTTCAGGCGTCACAGGAAGCGCGCCCATATTCACCGCTTTGGCGATCTGGTTGAGGTTCTGGGACAGGCGGGATTTGCCAAGATCACCCAGAGCGCGGCCAACGGCTTTGCCATCGTGGCCAGCACATTTGCTGCGCCGCACACCCGTGCGCGCCTCATCAAAGAGCACCGCTTTGATGTATGCGCCCAGAGGCTCATTTCCGGCCATTTTCTTTAGGGCGGCTTTTTCTTGAAAGCTCAGACGGAGGGAAAACGGCGCTTCCCGTTTCTTCTTCGGCTGAACCTTGCCAGAAGCTATGTCATTGAAATTATGGTGCGATATTGTCATTGTCGCACCTCAGATCGTCTAGATCATGTTGTGCGAGCTGACTTTCCCAATCCTGAAGAATCTCGAACAAGCGGTTCGATTCTTCTCTGCTTAGGTCCACCATTTACCCTATATTGTTGTTGCTGATGTTAACAGCCGTGTGCCCAGGCTGCTGCTCGCGAGGGGTTAGGCCTTCGGACCGAAGTTCGATGCCTTAAAGCATTTGACGAAATACCTAATGCATGATGCTCTTGGTAGTACGCGCTTGTCGGGATGCGCCTGGGAACGGCGATGGGCGCATGAGGATACAACGTCTGAACCATCCCAAGGCGGACCACCAGTCGGTCGAAACAAAGCCTGAGGAATTGGTCTATACCAGTCCCCTGATGTGCAAAAACGGTCAGCGCAAGCCCCTTGTTGCGATCATTTGGGCAAGCTGGGCAACGGCGCCAGCCCGGGCGATGGCCAGACCTCGGGCGCCGCTTTCGGGGGGGATCGGGTGTGTCAGGTCAAACAGCTCGGACCTTTCGGCGCCTATATCGCTGGCCACGAAATACTGTCCCCTGATGCGGAACACCCCGGCTTCGGCGACAAAATCCGCGACGCGAACCTCGACCTGAGCCTGGGGAAAATCCGACAGGGGCCAAGGTGCTGCGGCCACTTGGGCACCGGTGATGCGGGACAGATCTCGGCTGAGCTGCAAGGCAATCTCCCGCTCGGGATCGTCGGCCCACAGTACCGGAGCTTGCCGCGCCAGCGTCCCGTCGCCCGTGCGGATATAAATGTCCTGACCGGAGGCGTAGCTGGGCAGCGACACGTCGCGCAGTTCGACCGACGCATAGCTGATCCGGACGCCATCCGGCGCGGCGGTATCAGGTATGGATACCAGCAGGGGGTCGGCCCCGCCGCAAGACACAAGGGTCAGGCCAGGGATCAGCAGAAGCGCCTTTAAAATCTGTGGCATCACGTCTAGCGTCCAATCAGGAGAGAGTTGGGCCGACGCTCCAGCGCGCGAGCCAGGCTGTCGATGGCCTCGGCTGCGGCGGCGACGTCGCGCAGGGCGGAACGCGCCTCCCGCCCGAGATCGGAGTCCCCGTCATAGGCCCCCAGCGTCGCGCTGGCCTGGTCCAGAACCGCGTTCAGCCGGGCCACAACCTGCGGCAAGGCTTCTGTAGACTGTGCGATGGCATCGGCTGCCGCGCGCGCAGAGGCAAGCGTGCGGTTTGTATTCTCGATTGCGCCCCCTCGCTGCAATTCGCGCAGCACCGCTCGGATCTGCTCAACCGCCCTGGATAATGCGCCGGGCAATGCCTGTGCCCCCTCGGTCCCGACAATGGCGTCGGCTGAGCGGGTCAGGTCGGACAGCGCGGAAATCAAATCCTCCAGCGGAAGTGCGTTCGCGGTTGCAGCCACCTGTTCCACTTCGGCCAAAAGCGCCGGCACCCCCTCGGTGGCCGTGCCGATATCCCGCGCGGCGTCACCAACCGCTTCGATGGAGGACAATACCCGCTCGGCCGCCGCGTCCGAACCAAAGGCGGCCACGGCATTACGCAACTCCGCCAGCGTGCCGATAAGCTCGTCCGGCAGGTTTTGCGTGGCTTCGGCGCCGATGAGGTCATCCGCTGTCGCTAAAACCGTTGTGGCCTCGCGGATCAGATCATCCAGGGGCAGTGATTGCACCTGTCCGCCGATGGCGTCGAGCCTTGCGATCAGCGGCGGCACCCCGGCTGTGGCGGCGTTCACGCCATCAGCCGCACGTGCCGCGGCGTCAACGGCTGCCAGCAGGCGGTTGACGGCTTTAGCGCCTTCAAGTCCGGAGGTGATACCGCGCAGGTCGTCTGCCACGCCCTGAACCTCCTCAATCAGGTCCGAAAGCTGGTCAGGCAGTTGCTGGACCGGGTCCGACCCGACGATGCCGCGCACGTCCGCCAGCAGCCCGTTGATTTCGGCCGGCGTTCTTGCCAACTCCTCGCTCTGGATAAGGGCCGAAGCGTTCTCCATCAGCTGAATAGTGCTGGCGAGCAGTTCTTCGATCGGCAGATTGTTGATGCGATTGAATACCCCCTCAGCCGTCGCCGAGATATCCGGAATATCGCTTTCGATACTTGGAAACAGCGGAAAGGGTTCGGCCGTAAGGTCCAACGTCGCTGGTGGCAAACTTGGGATCATTGCAATTTCCACCTTGAGCCCACCCGTGAGCAAGCTGGCCGATGTCAGACGTGCTCTCATCCCCGCCTCGACGCGCGACGACAGAAACTCAAGAACCTCGTCGTTGTTGTCTGTACCCGGCAGTCCCAGGCTGCTGGGGTCGATCGACAACGTGGCCTGCAAACGTACCCTTCGGTCGCCGAAACGCGCAGTGTCCACAATCCCGGTCAAGCTGGTCACGGTTCCGATCTGCAACCCGCCAAGCTCGACCGGTGCGTCCTTGGTCAGACCCGCCACATTCTGGTCGAACACAACCGTCAGGAAAAGCGTCTCACCCTCCGAGGCATTGAAAACGCTGTTCTGGGCGGCGGACTCATCGACAAAGACCTCGAACTGCGCCCCGTCGGTGATTGGATTGCCGCCCGACACGATGGTCTCGAAAGTGACCCCGCCCGCAACCAGCGAAGCGATTGAGTTAAAGTCAATCTCGGCACCGGACGGGCCCAGCGAAAACGTGAAGCCGGATGTGTCCCAGAATCGCGTTGATGTCGTCACCAGCTGGTCATAGGGCGCAAAAATAACCGACTCCGCCACTGCGGCCGAGCCATCCGGTGTGATCCGCGTCGGGCCCACAAGTCCGACATCGACACCGCGGTAGACGATAGGTGTATTGCCCAACAGGCCGGTGTCTCCATTCGTGCGAAGTTCGATGCGCGTTCCGTCCTGCCCTGCCTGGATAAGTGGCGGTGTGTCCAACCCCTCGAACCGACGCTCCAGCCCGCCTGGCTCGGCATCCCAGACGCCTTCGATGAAGACGCCCGACAGGACTGTATCCAGACCGGTGATCCCTCGGGTGGTCACCTCCGGCTGGACAACCCAGAAGCGGGCGTCGCTATCGACATAGTCGGTAACCTGCTTATCAAGCCTGACCTTCACCAAAACCCTGTCCAATGCCTCGGTAAAGGTCACGTCCTCGACCAAACCGACGTTTATGTCCCGGTACCGCAACCCCGTCTGACCGACGGTAATCCCTGAGGCGTCGCTAAAGGCGATTTCAATCAGGGGTCCACGGTCGATGTAGCTTTGCCACGCCACGCCGAGCGCGATCAGCAGCGCCGCAAGCGGGATCACCCAAACGACCGAGAGCCGGTTGAAGAAACTGGCCTGGGCTGGTTCTACCGGTAGTTCGGGCGGTGTCTGGGTCATGTCTCGTCGGCCGCCGCGGCAGTGCGGTCCCATATCATGCGACCATCAAAGGCCTGCGCGGACAGCATGGTAAATATCACCGAAAGTGCAAATGTCAGACTGGCCGGTCCGGGCGTTATGGCCGCAACCACGTTCAACTGGACAAGCGAAGAGAGGATTGCGACGACAAACACATCGATCATCGACCATCGACCAATATACTCGACCACCTTGTGAAGTCCGTGCCGCAGCCGTGCTGGCGTGCGCGTGCCACGCGCAATGGTAAAGGCCAGGAATGCGATGGCCAGGAACTTTCCCAACGGAATGACAACGCTGGCCACCAGTATGATCAGCGCGACCCCATAGGATCCCTGGTGTATCAGCTGGATCGCACCGCCGATGATTGTATCCTCCTGCTGGGTAAACAGAGTGCGTGTACTGAGCATAGGATAGATATTGGCCGGGATGTAGCACAGCACACCGGCCAGCCACCACGCCCAGACCCGTTGCAGACTATGGCGCTTTCGCCTGTGCAGGACCGTACCACAGCGTGCGCAGCGGGGGGTGCCCTGCGGCCACACGCGGGTGCACCGGTGGCAGCCCACCAGGCCTGCCGCCCGCGCGGTCAGAACCGGGGCGTTGGATCCAGCGATTTCCATACCGACCACCTGCACATGAAATTGTCCTGCACCACAACCAGAACGACAAGAATTGCGAACATCCAGAATCCCGGACCAAAGTCGATTTGCGCCAGGTCGCTGATCTTGACCAAAGACAC
>JBCDDS010000037.1:0-26939 GCA_039180185.1 Pseudomonadota bacterium
ATCACAAATTTGCCTTGAGATACCATCACCGGAGAACGCGGCATCACCGACGGCTCCCACAGCTCAAGATGAAAACCGCTCTCCGCTTGCAATGGCACATCCAGTTTAAGCTTTTCTGCAAGATTTTTAGACCAAACGCCTGCGGTCAAAACCATCGCGTCGCAATCGATGATCTCTCCGCCGATACGCACACCTGAAACACGTCCACTTTCCTGGACGACGTCATTCACTTCTGCTTTGATAACACTCGCGCCTTGCTTTTCAGCGTGTTTTGCAAGGGTTTTCACATAGCGACCGGGGTCGCGGATGCGCCCATGGTTGGCCAACACGGCTGCATGCCCAATCGCATCGCTGTAGATCGGATCGTACGCGCGAAAAGCTGGGCCATCGAGTTCACGAAACGAAAAACCGCTCTCGCGACGGATACTCCAAGAAAAGTGATCAGCCTGAAAAGCTGCACGCGACGTGTAGCCATAAACGTAATCGCACGGCACGATCCAGTCCTCCGCACCAGTACCTTTTGCCAAAGCTTGATGATCATTCAGGCTGTCTCCGATTAAAGGCAAAATAGCCGCTGCCCTGAACTTTGCATCTTTTGCATTTGCGTGACGAATATATTGCGTGAGCCATGGCAAAACACCTGGCAGTTTACGCCAATTGAGAAACAAAGGTTGCTTTGGGTTCAGCGCCAAGTATGGCGCTTTTCTTAACAAACCTGGCGTGGTTACCGGAAGAGTGGCCGCCGACGCCAAAAGTCCGGCGTTGCCATAACTGGTCCCCTCGCCTGGCTCGCTCCGATCAATCATTGTAACGCGATGTCCCTGTCGCAAAAGCCAAATTGCCGACGAAACACCCACAATGCCTGCTCCAATGACAACCACGTGTTTCGCGTCAGACGTCAAACTCTTTCCCGTTCCTTTTGGCGGAGTACCCTTGGAGAAGCTCCATACTGTCTCTTTATCGCGCGTGTCAGCGCCGCAGGTGAATCATATCCACACCGTACGGAAATCTCTGACACACTCAGATAGCTGTCCTCAATCAACTTACGCGCGGCAGAAAGACGAAAGTGTCGATAAACCTGACCTGGTGGCGCTCCCAAGCGTTCACGAAAGTGTCGGTCCAAGGTTCTCGGTTGGCATGAAAGCATCTTTGCCAGTCGATTAATTTGCAGAGGCTTTTCGACGGTATCACGCATTATGTCCATGGCCCTTTGAACCAATGGATCACCCGTTTCAAACAAGTGAGCCTCGGCTAAAGATTTAACATCATGAAAAAATAGAGCTTCCACCTCCAGTCTTGCGGCCATGCCAAGATGATTTTCAATGAGCTCCAAAGTCAAATCGAGCGCAGACATTGCGCCTGTACATGTTGTTATCGACCCATCATGCACTACACGTGCTCGTTCTGCGGTGACCTTTAGAAACTTCTCGGTAAAGACATTCAGTAAATCCCAATGAACCGTCGCGCGGCGGTTATCGAGAAGGCCAGCGCTTGCCATCAGCCAGGGGCCAGCATCCAAACCGATCAAAACCCTCGTCTTTCGCGCGGCATCACGTAACAAACGACGGGTCGCGGGAGTGTCGTGTATTTCATGACCGTAGCTTGCCATGGTAAACAGATAGTCCGTCTGATCGAGATCAGACCTTGCACTCACACCAAGCATTTCGAGACCGCTTGATGATTTGCTGGGTCGACCATCCGGCGTCAGGATCGACCATTCGAAAATTGGCTGAGCGGCGTAGCTGTTGGCCGCACGCAAAGGTTCGATGCAGTTCGCCAAACATAGATTCGAAAATCGGTCGAACAATAAAATACTGATACGGATTGGTCGCTCCGGAGATTTTGTCCAATTTGGCATGATTTTTGTCTATTAAGGCAAACTCTTGACTTATACCAGAGCGTTAAACTCATCAAAACGTGGAGGAGAAGCGCTATGCCGCTCGCAATGAATCGAGAGGTTTTTGTCACCTGTGCCGTTACCGGCTCTGGCAGTACCCAAGATCGAAGCCCACACGTACCGCGCAGCCCTAAGGAAATTGCCAACAGCGCAATTGCAGCTGCCAAGGCCGGTGCGGCAGTTGTTCATTGCCACGTACGCGACCCTGAAACCGGGGCCCCGTCACGCGATCCCAAAATGTTTCGCGAAGTCACAGATAGAATCCGGGACGCCGACACTGATGTCGTGCTGAATCTCACTGCCGGCATGGGTGGTGATATGGTTTTTGGCTCGACCGAAGCGCCTTTGCCGGTAGGAAATGGCACCGACATGGCGGGCGCAACCGAACGCGTTGAACACGTGGCTGAGTGCCTGCCAGAAATTTGCACGCTGGATTGTGGCACTATGAATTTTGCCGAAGCTGATTACGTGATGACGAACACGCCCGGCATGCTCACCGCAATGGGCGGCATCATGACGGAACTTGGCGTTAAACCAGAAATCGAGGCCTTTGATACTGGCCACCTCTGGTATGCCAAGCAATTGGTTAACGACGGTGTTTTGGATAGCCCGGCCCTAGTGCAACTTTGCATGGGTGTGCCTTGGGGCGCCCCTGACGATCTCAACACTTTTATCGCGATGGTCAACAATGTGCCGCATGATTGGACGTTCTCTGCTTTTGGGCTTGGTAGAAACCAGATGGCATATGTTGCAGCGGCGGTTCTCGCCGGTGGTAATGTGCGCGTCGGTCTGGAAGATAACCTCATGCTCGATCGAGGCGTGTTGGCGCAAAACTACCAACTCGTTGAACGAGCGGTAGAGATCATTGAACGACTTGGAGCAAGAGTGATCGGACCGGACGAGGTCAGATCGAAACTCGGTCTGACCAAGCGTGCGCCCCGAGGCTAGAATATGGATCAGCGCGTCCTAATCACGGCAGGCGCAGCAGGTATCGGTAAACGCCTAGCAGAACGGTTCCTCGAAACCGGTGTACGCGTCGCTGTTTGCGATTCCGACGAAAACGCTGTGGAGAAATTGGCACAATCAAACTCAAGCATCATTGCGCGGCAGGCTGATGTCACGAATGAAGCACAAATGAACTCTTTTTTTGATGAGGTAGAGCGGGCATGGGGCGGCATCGATGTTGTCTGCGCTAACGCTGGAACAGGCGGACCTGCGGGTCGAATTGAAGACTTAGACTACCAATCCTGGCAGGACTGTATCGGGGTTAATCTCCACGGTGCATTTCTGACCTGTCGCTGGGCTGCTCGGCTTATGCGCGCTCAGAAGAACGGTTTGATCGTTATTACTTCGTCTACGGCAGGGCTATTTGGGTACCCGCTTCGCGCCCCTTACGCTGCAGCAAAATGGGCGTTGGTTGGTCTGACAAAAACCCTTGCGATGGAACTTGGCCCCGATGGTGTTCGCGTCAACGCAATTGCGCCCGGTGCAGTAGAAGGCGAACGCATGGATCGAGTGATCGCGATGGAAGCGGCCGCAAGCAACAGATCAGAGGACGAGATCCGCGCGCAATACGTCGAAGGTGTTTCATTGCGCTCATGGGTAAGTGGCGATGATCTAGCAGACATGGTGCTTTTTCTTGCATCTCCTGCTGCATCGAAAGTCTCTGGTCAGGTACTGGCAGTTGACGGACACACGGAATCGCTTGTGTGATGAAACGGAATGCACAGGCGGAGAGGTCAAACACAATGAAAAACCTTATCAGAACCACCATCGGAGGCCTTGTCCTGGCCGCATTGGCAAGTTGTGGTGCTCCACCGACAAATGTACCTGGATTTAGAGACATAACCAAACCGTTGTCAGTTACAACGCGCGCCAATAATGCTGCGCTGCACGGCACATGGTTCATGCGAGAACAGTTTCCAGTCGTGAACGAAATCGATCGCGTGTTCTTTGTAACTAACGCGCCAACTCTAAGTTCCGACGTGATCGAAACTAGAGAGCAGATTTGCCGACGAAAAAGAGTTTGCGACGAAAAAGTTACGGAATGGCGCGCGGATCGTTTAGGCCCCAACCGTTGGCAACTGGTCAACGACGCGGGAACCGAAAGCTTTGAACTATGGCTCATCTGGGTTGACAGCGGATTTCGCACAGCAGCCGTCGGCACTCCAGATGGAAGTTACGGCTGGATACTAGATCGTAGCGTCGACGGGGGTGAAGATCGGATCAAAGCAGCTCGCGAGGTGCTTGAGTTTAACGGATACGAAACAAGAAGACTGGTGGAATATGACCGTTCCGAAGGATAACAAATCTGTCGCCATCATCGGCGGCGGTGTTATTGGCGGCGGCTGGGCTGCACGCTTTCTGCTTAACGGTTGGGATGTTCGGGTGTTTGACCCCGACCCCCAAGCCGAACGCAAGATCGGCGCGGTGATTGAGAACGCAAGACGCGCCTTACCAATGTTACTGGATCAACCGCTGCCTTCGGAGGGGACATTGACACTATGCGCTTCGCTAGAACCTGCTGCAGAGAAAGCAGCCCTAATCGTGGAGGCGGTTCCCGAGCGCGTTGAAATCAAACGTAAGGTCTACTCTCAGATTGAGGCGGTAAACACCGACGGGATCATCGCGTCGTCCACATCGGGCATTATGCCCACGGACCTGCAGGCCGAGATGGATCATCCTGGCAGACTGATTGTGGCGCATCCTTTCAACCCTGTTTATCTGCTTCCGTTGGTTGAACTGGTGGCGGGTCAGAATACAGACCTTGCCCACATCGAAAACGCTAAAGAAATTTTCCGCGCGCTCGGGATGTATCCGCTGCATTGCAGGGTTGAGATCGAAGGGTTCTTGAGTGACCGACTGCAGGAGGCTTTGTGGCGAGAGGCGTTGTGGCTTTTGCATGACGATGTTGCCACGGCGGACGAAATCGACGCGGCCATCGCATATGGCCCGGGCCTGCGTTGGGCACAAATGGGCACTTTGCAAACCTTTCACCTTGCGGGTGGTGAGGGAGGCATGCGGGCCATGTTGGCAATGTTTGGACCTTGTCTCAAATGGCCGTGGACCAAGCTGATGGATGTACCTGACCTCACTGAGGATTTTGTGAACAAGGTTGGTGATCAATGCGATCAACAGGCTGGGGGTCTTGGTCCGCGTGATCTGGAAGCCATACGTGATGATAACGTTGTAGGCATCATCCGGTCGCTCAAGCGGGCCGATTGGGGTGCAGGGTCCGTTGCGCGTGCGCATGATCGCGCGTTGAGGCCCGACTACCATCATGCCGCGCCGTTGATAACCCAGGATCGTGTGGTGCCAATCGATTGGACGGACGTGAATGGGCATATGAACGAAGGTCGCTACGGACAGATTTTCTCTGACGCAGCTGAAGAGGTGATGCGCATTGTTGGTGCAGATGATGATTATATCGCTGGTGGGATGAGTTACTTCACTGTGGAAACCACAGTGAAGTATTTGGCCGAAACCCATGCAGGCGAGCGCGTGGTCGTCGAAACCCGCGTTACTGAAGGCAAGGGTAAGAAACTTCGCTGTCTGCACGAAATGAAACGCGCCAGCGACGGTGAGCTTATGGCGACTTGTGATCAGCTCATGCTGCATGTCAGCCTTGAAACCCGCCGCACCTGCGAGCCGCCACAAGATGTAACGAGCAAAGTCGAAGCCCTGGCCGCTTTGCACGCGGAATAAAGGAGCAGCCTAATGCATTTTGGACTGACCGAAGAACAGGACATGATCGTCTCAACGGTGCGGAGTTTCGTGGAAAACGAAATTTATCCGCATGAAGACCTTGTCGAGCGTACCGGTGAGGTGCCCGTGGAAATCGGAGAAGAGATCAAGCGCAAAACCATTGAACTGGGGTTTTACGCCTGCAACTTTCCCGAAGAGGTCGGGTGTGCGGGGTTGGGCCACGTGGACTTCGCTCTGGTAGAGCGAGAACTCGGGCGCGGGTCCATGGCGTTGAACCACTTCTTTGGTCGTCCGCAAAACATCCTAATGGCCTGCGAAGGCGAACAGAAAGAGCGCTATCTGATGCCCGCGGTGCGTGGTGAAAAGATGGACGCGTTGGCGATGACAGAACCTGATGCTGGATCGGACGTGCGCGGGATGAAATGCACCGCCAAGCGCGATGGTGGCGATTGGATCGTCAACGGTACCAAGCACTTCATTTCAGGCGCGGATCATGCCGACTTCATCATCGTGTTTATCGCGACCGGTGAGGACATGACGGACAAAGGATCAAAGAAGCGGATCACTGCGTTTTTGGTGGATCGCGGCACGCCCGGTTTCACCATCCGTGACGGCTACAAATCAGTAAGCCATCGCGGCTACAAGAACATGATCCTTGATTTTGATGATTGCCGCCTACCGGATGCGCAAGTTCTGGGAGAGGTGGACGCCGGCTTTGCCGTAATGAACGAATGGCTTTATGCGACGCGCATCACGGTCGCGACCATGAGTGTCGGGCGCGCGCGGCGCTGTTTCGATCTAGCTTTGAATTACGCCGCGGATCGCAAACAGTTTGGTCAGCAGATCGGCAAGTTCCAGGGCGTAAGCTTTCAAATCGCGGATATGATCACCGAGATTGACGCAGCCGATTTGCTTACGCTGTCCTCCGCTTGGCGTTTGGATCAAGGATTACCAGCCAATCGCGAAATCGCATCTGCGAAAGTCTATGCAACTGAGATGTTGGCGCGGGTAACGGACACCACACTGCAGATCTTTGGTGGCATGGGCCTGATGGATGACTTCCCGATCGAACGTTTCTGGCGTGATGCGCGCGTGGAACGGATTTGGGACGGGACATCCGAAATTCAGCGCCACATCATCAGCCGTGATCTACTGCGTCCGCTTGGTGCCTGACTATATACCCTGATGCGTGATCTGAGCCAACTTTTCCAACCGAAATCCATCGCCATTATCGGCGGTGGGTTCTGGGGCGCGGGCGTTGTTGAGCAATGTACTAAGATGGGTTTTTCGGGGCCGGTTTGGCCTGTGCACCCGAAGCGAGATGAAATCGCAGATGTAAAGACTTTTGCCAATTTAAAGGACTTACCCGAGGCGCCCGATGCTGTATTCATTGGGGTCAATCGCAACGTAACCATCGATATGGTCCGAGAGCTGCGCGAAATGGGAGCGGGTGGTGCGGTTTGTTTTGCCAGCGGATTCCGCGAAGCCCAGGCGGAAATGGGTGATGGTTCTAGCCTACAGGACGCATTACTTGAAGCCGCAGGCGATATGCCGATTGTTGGGCCTAATTGCTATGGCTTCATCAACTATCTTGATGGAGCGCTGCTCTGGCCTGATCAGCACGGCGGCAGGCGCGTGGAGAGCGGCGTTGCGATACTGACGCAAAGCTCCAACATGTCGATCAATATCACTATGCAGAACCGAGGCTTGCCCCTCGCCTATATGGCGACAGCGGGCAATCAGGCGCAGGTGGGTTTGGCGGATATCGGGACGACCTTGCTGCGTGATCCACGTGTGACCGCGCTTGGTATGCACATCGAAGGGATTGGCGATCTGAATGCGTTCCAAGCGTTAGCCCAGACTGCGCATGAACTTGGCAAGCCGATTGTCGCACTAAAGGCAGGCAAGTCAGAACAGGCGCAGTCGGCGGCGATCTCCCATACTGCGTCTTTGGCTGGAAGTGATGCAGGCGCGCGCGCGCTTCTAAGCCGCCTTGGAATTGCGCAGGTCGAAAGCCTACCTGCGTTGCTAGAAACGCTAAAGCTGTTGCATTTCACCGGCCCGCTGCCGTCCAATCGAGTCGTATCCATGTCATGTTCCGGCGGCGAGGCTAGTCTAATGGCCGATAGCGCAGATGGGCGGGACATAGAGTTCCCCCCGCTCAGCGACACTCAAAAAAAGCGCCTGCGTGATGTTCTAGGACCGATGGTCGCACTAGCAAATCCACTGGATTATCACACGTTTATCTGGGGTGACGCGGATACAATGGGTGAGGCATTCACAGCCATGCTGAATGGCAAGGCCGATATTGGATGCGTCATCGTGGACTTTCCCCGCGCTGACCGGTGTAACCCTGCGGCGTGGGATTGTGTAATACCAGCGGGCGCAGCGGCAGCGAAAGCTAATGGCAAACCGCTAGCAGTCGTTGCTACTCTGCCCGAAGCGTTAAGCGAAACTGTAGCAGATCACGCCATCGCAAGCGGTGTAATCCCAATGCACGGTTTGGATGACGCAATATCGGCAATAGAAGCGGCGAGCGCTTTAGGTCAAACTAACCCGCAGACGGAGCCAATACTGAAACCCGGAAACCCGACGAATGTAGTTACGCTTGAAGAAGGCTTGGCGAAACGAAAACTAGCTGAATTCGGTTTAGCAATACCGCGCTCATCAAATGCTTCCAGTCCCAAGGAAGTCGCCAATATAGCGGACGGTATTGGCTTTCCAATTGTCCTGAAGGGGAGCGGTGCGGCGCACAAAACAGAGGCTGGTTTGGTTCGACTGAACCTGAGCAATTCGGACGCCGCGCTTGAAGCAGCCGAGGAAATGAACGCGAACCAGTTTCTAGTTGAAGAGATGGTTACCGGTAGTATCGGAGAACTGCTTGTAGGTGTTTTGCGTGACCCGGCGCATGGTTTCGTACTCACGTTAGGCGCAGGTGGCGTTATGACCGAAATACTGGCGGACACGCAATCGCTCCTGCTCCCAGTGAACGAAGATACCGTTGAGTTGGCGTTGTCGAAACTTCGGGTTTCACCAATTTTACAAGGCTATCGCGGCAAACCGGGTGTTGATGTGCGATCGGTTGTTTCGGCGGTCATGGCTGTGCAGGAGTTTGTACTCGCGAACGTCAAAGAATTGGATGAGGTTGAAATTAACCCACTTATCTGCTGCGCTGACAGAGCCGTGGCAGCGGACGCATTGATCAGAATTGGAGAAGAGGATGGCGGACAGCCCCATTAGAACTGAGGTTCGAGGCCACGTGATAGAAGTCACACTTGATCGCCCAAAAGCCAATGCGATTGATCTGCAGACCAGCCGGATCATGGGCGATGTGTTCCGTGATTTTCGCGACAATCCAGAACTACGCGTTGCGATCATCACAGGTGCCGGTGAAAAGTTCTTCTGCCCGGGATGGGATTTGAAGGCAGCGGCAGATGGTGATGAGGTTGATGGCGATTACGGTGTGGGCGGGTTCGGTGGGCTGCAAGAGCTGCGCGCCATGAACAAGCCTGTGATAGCGGCCGTCAACGGTATCTGCTGTGGGGGCGGGCTTGAATGGGCGTTAAGCGCCGATATCATCCTTGCCGCGGATCATGCGCAGTTTGCGCTGCCTGAAATCCGCTCTGGTACGGTCGCCGATGCTGCAAGCGTGAAACTGCCCAAACGCATCCCCTATCACATCGCCATGGAAATGCTGCTGACCGGCCGTTGGATCGATGCAGAAGAAGCCGCGCGATGGGGGATGATCAACCAGATCCATCCAGCAACAGACTTAATGGCGAAGGCGCGTGAAATGGCGGACCTTTTGGCCTCGGGACCGCCACTTGTTTACGCCGCAATCAAGGAGATCGTCCGCGAAGCAGAAAGCATGACGTTCCAGGAGGCCATGAACCGTATTACCAAACGACAGTTCGGTTCAGTGGATACGCTTTATGCATCCGATGATCAGCTCGAAGGGGCTCGTGCCTTTGCTGAAAAGCGCGACCCAGTTTGGAAAGGCCGATAGAGAACGGCAAAGCCCTTGCCTAAAGCATGTTCCCAACCGTAGCATGAACTCACTTTTTGGTCGGCACAGGAGCCATGCCCCAGATTCGCGATACCAAAGTGACGCCTCAGGATATGGTTCGCTCACGAAGCTGGCGGATCGGCTACGAATCCTTTCGTAAAGGTGAGAAACCGGAATTCGACGGCCATCGCAGCAAATGCCTTTCTTACGAATATGGCCGTCTGACAGCAGCTTGGATGCGCAGCGAAGGGCAACAGTTGTTACAAGTTCCGACTACTCGACCGATTTACGATGCCTACGTACCGCATTTGGCCGATGCTCTGATGCACGCCGCCCACGCGGGTGCGGTCGACGCAACTTAGACTACTGAACAACCAATTCTGGCCCCATGAACGTGTTGGGTAGGAAGGTTGATAACCACGGCACATAGGTTACCAAGATCAGGAAGACGAATAGAACGGCAAGGAACGGCAGTGCCGCACGACACACGGCCATCATTGGCATGCCAGCCACGCCGGACGTGACGAAGAGGTTCAATCCTACCGGCGGTGTGATCATGCCAATCTCCATATTAACCACCATGATGATACCAAGGTGGATAGGGTCAATACCAAGCTGAATGGCAATTGGAAACACCAACGGCGCGACGATTACCAACAGGCCAGAAGGTTCCATAAATTGACCACCGATCAGCAAGATGACATTGACGATGACCAGAAACATCACCGGCCCGAAACCAGCATCGAGCATCGCGCCAGCGATCTGTTGCGGGATTTGCTCGTCCGTGAGCACATGCTTGAGGATCAGCGCATTGGCTATCACGAAAAGCAGCGTGACCGTCAGCTTTCCTGCGTCCAGCAGTGTTCGTTTGGTGTCTGGATGAAAGAGTGCTGTAACCAGAGCGTATGGCGCACGCAAAAGACTTTTGTTCGCCTCTCCATCCACCGTGGAAAGCGGGCCCATGTCTTTGTAGACAAAGCTCGCGATGAAAAAGGAATAAACGGCAGCAACAGCAGCGGCTTCCGTCGGCGTAAAAATACCGCCGTAAATACCGCCAAGAATGATCACAATCAGAAACAGACCCCAACCGGCCTCTCGTCCGGACACCGCGATCTCTCCCCAGCCTTTCCAGTCGCCTTTAGGAAGGTTGCGAACCTTAGCGATGACATAGATCGTCACCATCAGCATGAGCCCGGCGAGAAGCCCGGGGATCACACCTGCTAGAAACATACGACCGACGGAAACCTCGACAGCAGCGGCGTACACCACCATCACAATCGATGGTGGGATCAGAATACCAAGCGTACCCGCGTTGCAGATAACTCCTGCGGCAAATTCTTTGGTGTAACCGACTTGCCTCATGCCCGTAATGACGATCGTCCCGATCGCGACTACGGTTGCCGGAGAAGAACCAGACAGAGCCGCGAAAAGCATACAGGCAAATACGCCAGCGATGGCTAAGCCACCCGGCAAATGCCCAACACAAGCTATTGAAAATCTGATGATGCGCTGGGCCACACCGCCTGTGGTCATGAACGAAGAGGCAAGAATGAAGAACGGGATTGCAAGCAGTGTGAAGTGACCCTCAAACGCCTCAAACAGCGTCTGCGCAATTGAGGCCATGGAGCTTTCTGAAAACCAAAGCAGGAAAAGCGTGGAACTGAGCCCGAGCGAGACGGCGATCGGAACACCAACCAGTAGGAAACCGATCACCATGAAGAAGAGAAGAGCCACTTCCATCAGTTGTTCTCCGCGTCGCGACTACGCAAATCGTCCAATTCGTCTTCAACTTCATGGCTTGCCACCAATCGATCTAGATCACCGCGAAGGATCGCTAGACCTGCCTGCAAAAAACGAAAGGTAAGTAGCAACATAGAAAGCGGCATCACCAGATACGGCACAACCTTCGGCAGTTTCTCGTAGCTGTCACCGTAATTGATCATATCCTCAAGGAAGCGGAAGGCACCGATCATCGGCACGTCCTGCACCTCATAGAAACTCTGGGAGCGAGCAGAATCATTGAACCCGGTCGGGAACCAGCGGCCAGAAGTGGGCGGCAAATCGGCAAATACAGCCCAGTAGTCATAGGCGCCCTTCAGCAAAAGCAGCGAAAATGCCAGGCAGCACCCCACCGAAAACAAAGCCAAAGCCTTCCTTATAGGCACAGAGGTCAGGTTTATGATCGCATCAACGCCGAGATGCGCTCGTGTTTTAACCGCATAAGACGCGCCTAGAAGCACAAGCCATGCGAACATAAAAACCGTAAGTTCGAGCGCCCACAGGATGTTGGAATTAAAGAAATATCGCGCAATGACATTGGCAAAGGTGATGACAGTCATCAGCCCCAGAATGAGGGCAATGATGCTTTCTTCGATACGGTCCACAAAACCGGCATCTTCTTGACTGTGATCAACCATGATACCCCCCGTGATATAGAAAAGGCGGGCTATATACTTGCAGCCCGCCTTATACTTCGACCAGTTGAGACCTAGGCGTTAGCTTTGCGCTTCATTGATCGCTTGCGCAGCATCAATGTTATCCTGGCCAACATCATCCTTAAATTTGTCCCAAACAGGTTTCATGACATCAACCCATTTGGCGCGCTGTTCAGGTGTGAGCTGGCGGATTTCGCCACCCGCATCTAGGATTGACTGTTTTGCTGCTTCGTTCACAGCGAACGCTTCAGAGTTACGCATCTCAGTAACCTCGGCGACGATTGTCATGAACTGATCGCGCACCGCGGGATCAAGGCTATCGAGCCAATCGACACTTGCGACCACCAGATAGTCGATGATGCCATGATTGGTCTCTGTGGTGCCGTCTTGCACTTCAAAGAACTTTTTGCCGAAGATGTTGGACCAGGTGTTTTCCTGACCATCCACAACACCCTGTTGCAGCGCACCATAGACCTCAGAGAACGCCATTTTCTGTGGCGAACCGCCGATGGCTTCCATCTGCGCGACAAGCACGTCCGAGCTTTGCACTCGGAATTTCAAGCCATTAGCGTCGGATGGCTCGATGAGTGGTTTGTTTGCCGACATCTGTTTCATACCATTGTGCCAGAACGCCAAGCCTTGGAGACCGCGGCGCTGCATGCTGTCTTTCATCGCCTGACCAGCGTCAGAGGCTTGGAATGCATCCACTGCCTCAATGCTTTTAAACATGAAAGGCAAGTCGAAAAGACGAAATTGTTTGGTGAACTTTTCGAACTTCGACAAGGACGGCGCTGCAAGTTGCACATCTCCTTGAAGGATCGCCTCAAGAACCTTGTTGTCATTGTAGAGCGTGGAATTCGGGAACACTTCCATGCACATCTTGCCATTCATCTCGTCGTTGACGCGCTGTTCAAGAAGCGATGCGGCGATGCCTTTGGGGTGTTTGTCCGTGTTTGTTACGTGGCTGAACTTGACGACGACTTCTCCATCATCACACGCCGCGACCGCCACAGAAGGAACGGCGACAACCGCCGCGATACACGCAGCTTTGAAAATCCTTTTCATCAATCTCTCCCTTTTCTTTGGCGCCTGTCGCGCGCCCGTACTCCAATAGTCAAAAATCGTGGCGGTGGGAGCAAGTGCTTTTTCTCGCCAAATCATTTTTGTTCAGTTCTTTGGCCCGAATTTGGGTCCCTGTCTGGGAATTTGAGAGCAGTTCAGCTTTCAAGAACGAACTGAGGCTTTACTGAGAGCAGAAATACTTTTCTCTTACCAGTCAGACAGCCACGAGATAACTAATTAATGATTCGTGTATAGGCAGTTTTTTTGTCTGAGCTATGGCAATGCAAACATCATGAAATACAAGCATCGGTCCACAAAGATCCGCGAGTGTTCGAGTACGATCAATGGTCAGGTTTAAGCAACGCGATTAATGGCTTGCCGCGTGGCTAAACGGACCCCTATCAGCATAAGCGCGACAGCCACCCAGTTGATGCCGAATAACGCATCAGCGCCCAGCCCGTTCAGCGCCATCATCACTAGTCCTGCGCAGGCCATTAATGCGCCGATTGAGGCCTGCCAGGGTCCAGGTCTTTTTTCACTTGGCGTGCGGCTGGGCGCCTCAAATCCTACGAACACAATAACAAACGGCAAAAGCAGTGCTGTAAACAGTAGAATCCAAATCGGACGCGCCGCCCACCATGCACCTGTCCCCGGTGGCTCGGTGAGGCCAAAGCCGCCAAGCAATTGCACAGAGATGCCAATGACCAGGATCAAGGCCGTCATATGCCAAAGGTATATCGACATTATCATTTGGTTGAGGAGAATGACGATGGACCAAGGGCGTACATTCATCAGCCACTTCGATACCGGAACAGTAACCAACAAAATAACACCGATTTGCAAACTACCGACTGCCAACATCGCTGTTGTGGGTGGGCGAGTATTGGATACCTCTTCGCCCGGTACACTCACCATGGCCACTGGAAAGCCGAACTCCACGATCATTAGGTAAAGCCAAGCGGTCCCTACAACAATAAATCCGAGTGCCCAGAGTGCAGGGCGTTCCGCCGTACGCCACCAGTAACCCAACTGGTGGACCGCCACCCAAACGAAGCCATAATTAACCCAACGAAGCCATTGCTGATCATAGCCAAATGCGATGGCGTCCACAGCAATTGCACCTGCGACAAGCAGCAAAATCGAGAAGAACCCGAGTTTGTTCCAAAACCTGGCCGTGAAAGGCACAACCATCGTTATGACAATGTAGACGGCAAGGAACCAGACTGGCACCAATGCTGCCTGCGAAGCTTTAGCGATCAGATCATTTGATACACCCCAAAGGCTTGCGGCAAACGCGCAGACTGTCCAAACCAAAACCACGGGGATCGTTGGCTTCAACAACCTCGATAACCGAGTTGCCGCCCAAACCCTTTTCTTTTCGGGATCTTTTTGTGCCGACTCCCACGATAGGCTGTTAGAAAAGCCACCTACAAAGAAAAACACCGGCATCACCTGAAAAAGCCATGTCGCGTAATGGGTCCAGCGTTGTTCAGCAAGTAAAATCAGAAGCTCAACTTGACCGTCACGAACAAATGCCGCCACCAATAGCCAGTGTCCAAGAATGACAAACAAAATTGCAATTGCACGATAGAGATCGACAGCGCGGTTGCGGCTTTCAGGTGTTCGTTCCGCTGCCCACCGCGCTGCGGCCAGCATACCTTTAGGCATGCGGTCCTCATTACTTGCATTTGACATTTTGCACCGCTCTTTCTTTGTCGGCCTTCGTCTTGATCCGCGAAGCTTTTAGTCAAAGCAATGTCTAGCACTACACCAATGGGCGAGCGATGCTACCGGATGAAATTTTAAGAAGTGTGACTTTTACCGCGTCAAAAAAAACCGCGCCAGCCATATTGGGCGGCGCGGCTCCTGAAATCAAAATGTGTAACCAACGGAAACCTTCACAGTCCGGCCAGGTTGTGGGAGATCGTTCGGGAATATTGTGTAGTTTTCATCCAACACGTTATCTACGCCAAACCTAAACACAGCGTCTTTGAGTAACCCGCTATCAGGCGCATAGCTCGCAAAGAAGTCTACTAAGTCGTAGGACTCGCCAGGAATGCCTCCGGGGGGGACGCTTTGATCTCCTGCAAATGTGGCTCGCAAGCCAAGTGTAACGCCAGGCGCTGGCCTAATACCGAAGGTTAAGTTCAGGCGATCTTGCGGTTCAGTTCCAATTTCCACGCCATCCGATGCGTCAGCCTCTGTCACTGTTATTCCTGCACCGGCGAACCATGTCCCCGCATCGTAGTCGATGGATGCTTCAATACCATAAAACTCAGCGTCGATATTACGGTTTGTTGATGTACCAAAGGCCGAAAATGGACTGACAAAGGTGTTAACGACCACGAAGTCGATATAATCTTCAACGTCCGCGTAAAAGATACTGGCAGCAAAACTCAGTTCGTCGCCAGCTTGGAAAACGTTAGAGCCAGCATAGCGCGTACCTATATCAAACTGGGTCGAGCGTTCTTCCTCCAAATCGGGGTTCGGAATAAAATTGTTGAAGCCGATTGGGAATGGCAGAGGCGGCGAAAAAATCGGGAAGTGCACTCCAGTTACATAAAGCTCCGTCAGCGTTGGTGCGCGGAAAGCGCGAGCTACGTTTCCGTAGATTTGCCAATTTTCGTTAGGACGGTAGTTCAGTCCAATCCTTGGCGAGAAAAAGTCAGAAGTAGTATCCGCCAAAGTTGGATCGTCCACATCCCGATCATAAACATCGTAACGTATCCCGGTTACCAAATCGAGTTGTTGCGTTAACGCCCACGTCCCTTCGGCGAAGATGCTGAACGTCTCCTGCTCAGAGTCCGGAAACTGCGTACGGTCTGCCCCGTCTCTGGAACCAGTCTGCTCATCTTTCAGGTATTCGATTCCGTAAACAAACGTGACCGGAACGAAGGCATCAAGATCGGAACGGTTAACCAGTTCAAATCCAATCGTGTCGAAGGATGTACGATCCACCCGTCCGTCAGAAAAACGATCATCATCGACATCTACGGAGTCAGCATAGAAAAGGAATGATAGATCGACGAGGCTCGTACTTGCCGGATTGTAATCCCAAGAAAACCGGAAACCTTCGTTTTCTGAACGTCGATCTGCAATGTTTGTTGCAGTAGCTTCTGTATCTGCGGCTGCGGGCACATCACCAGAATCGCCATAAAATGAATAACTAAATTCAAGTCGGTGTTCGTTTGTCGGTTCAAAGCCAAGCTTGAAGAGGCCGTTGAATGCATCGACTTGAGTGGCGACAATATCGTTGACCGCACCGTCCTCGAAATCCTCGCCAATGTCACGATCGCCCAAAAAGATCAGTGCATCAACGGCACCAAAATCTCCCGCAAATGTGAGATTACGATTATTTATACTCCCGTTGGTAGAGTGGCCGACTTTGATCCGGCCACCAACTTTTTGTCCGTCTTTCAACAAGTCAGCCGCGTCTATCGTTTCAAAGGAAACGACACCACCTATCGCACCTGACCCGAACAGTGTAGAGCCCCCGCCTCGTACGACCTCGACTTGTTTGATTGAATCTGGGTCGAAAAAGAACCGACCACTGTGCGCTCTGTTGAAGTTAAATCGACCGCCATCAACACGCAGTATGACTTGTTCGTCTTGGAACCCGCGAACATTAAGCTCTTGCGCAATGCCCCTGGGGCCTCCGCTTATGGTTACCCCTGGTGTGTCGCCGATCAGTTCTTCGATCGTATCAGCCTGCTTGCTTTGAAGTTCCTCCGAACCGATGACGGTCGCCGAAATCGGCGTGTCCAGAATTGAGCGCTCATCGCGGAACGCAGACTCTAGGAATACAGTGGGCAGTTGCAATGCTTGCCCCACTTCGTCTTGCGCCATGGCGTTGCTCGCCACAAGCGCAGTTGTTGTTAAAAGAAATGCAAAACGCATGTTGTCCCCCGTTTTTGATAAGGCTTGCGATGCCTGCCAAAAAGGGGTGGGATACGCGACTAAACCACTAAGATAGAGGATAATTCACGGGGTAAAGCGCCTTGAAAGCAAATCGTTCCTTTGTGGTTTTTCTGCTACACATAGGCCGACGACTTCACTCACACACACACTTTTGCAAGAGTTGATTCTAGTGACTTTGTTTCAACTCAAATCCCATTAATCGTCTCAAGCAGCGTTGCGCCCCAGCGAGGATAATCATAGAAGGCGCGCACATTGGCAAAAGAGGTGTGCGATGGGTTTTCGCATGGGAATTGTTGGCTTGCCCAACGTCGGCAAATCAACTCTGTTTAATGCGCTGACAAAGACGGCAGCGGCGCAAGCCGCCAATTTTCCGTTCTGCACTATCGACCCTAATGTCGGCGAAGTTTCAGTACCGGATGCAAGGCTCGACAAACTTGCCGAGATTGCTAAGTCGAAACAGGTGATACCGGCGCGTATGACATTTGTTGACATCGCAGGCCTTGTGCGTGGGGCGAGCAAAGGCGAGGGTCTAGGAAATCAGTTTCTGGCCAACATCCGCGAGGTCGATGCCATCGCGCACGTGCTGCGTTGTTTTGAAGATGGCGACATTACTCATGTCGAGGGTCGTGTCGATCCCGTCGCAGATGCAGAAGTAATTGAGACGGAGTTGATGCTGGCCGATCTGGAAAGCATAGAAAAACGCCGGGCCGGTCTTGTTCGCAAGCTAAAGGGCAACGACAAGGAAGCAGCACAGCAAGACCGCCTACTCGCTGCCGCACAAAAAATACTCGAGGAAGGCAAACCGGCGCGCATGGTCGAAGTCAGCGTGGAGGACGCCAAGGCATGGGCCAACCTGCAGCTCTTAACCACGAAGCCGATTTTGTTTGTCTGCAATGTCGAGGAAGATAGCGCCGCGGATGGAAACGCGTTCTCGACACGTGTGGTAGAAATGGCGACTGAGCAAGGCGCCGCACATGTGGTGATTTCAGCTCGCATCGAAGAAGAGATCAGCCAATTAGAGGCCGATGAGGCTGAGATGTTTCTTGAAGAAATGGGGTTAAGCGAAGCAGGCCTCGACCGGCTTATTCGTGCGGGCTACGACCTCTTGCAGCTTGAGACATATTTCACTGCTGGGCCTAAAGAAGCGCGTGCTTGGACGATCAAAAAGGGCACGGCTGCTCCACAAGCTGCAGGTGTTATTCACGGCGACTTCGAAAAAGGATTCATCCGCGCCGAAACCATCTCCTATGACGACTATATCGCAAACAATGGAGAGCTTGGCTCAAAAGAGGCTGGCAAGATGCGAGCGGAAGGCAAAGGTTACGTTGTTCAGGATGGCGACGTCATGCATTTCCTCTTCAACACCTGAACAATTTGCTTGCTTGAGTCACCATTCCGCGCCTTAGATTTCAGCTAGATTTCGAAGGCACAGGCCATGGCACGACCTCTCTCGCATATTCGCGTTCTGGACTTTGGTCAGTATCTCGCGGGGCCCTTGGTCGGCATGATGCTGGCTGACTTCGGGGCGGAGGTGATCCGCATCGATCCACCCGGCGGGCCAAGGTTCAAGGACCCGGCTTTCGATATGTTGTCGCGCGGGAAAAAGAGCCTGACCCTCGACTTGAAGGCAGAAGTAGATCGGGACAAAGCGATCGGTCTGGTCCGTCGTTCGGATGTTGCGATCGAGAATTTCAGACCTGGTGTAATGAAGCGGCTGGGGCTCGATCCCGTAGCATTGCACGCGGCAAATCCTGCTTTGATTTCTCTTTCCCTGCCCGGCTTTGCCTCCACCGATCCAGCGCTTGCCGATCTACCCGCTTGGGAAGCCGTCATAGCTGCTTATACCGGGCAATTCACCGACATGGGATTGAATCGGCGGTTGATGGGGATCAATCCATCCTTCTCTCCATTGACTCTGGCATCGGCCTACGGGGCAAGTTTCGGGGCTATGTCGTTACTCTTCGCCCTACAGGCACGGGATCGCTGTGGCGGCGAACATATCGAGGTGCCCCTTGCATCTGCTCTGCTTGAAGGGCTGGTCTATAATTGCGAGCAAATCGAAAACTACCCCGAGCGCTACAAGTCCCCACGTGAAGTGGAGTTGGATCGGCGCGCTGCCGAAGGTTTGCCAATGAATCTCAGTTTCTCGGAACTATCGGAGTTTCTCGATCCATTTTACCGTACATACGAATGCGCCGATGGGCGCGGATTTTACGTGGTTAGCGGGTCGGTAGAGAGTCATCCTCGGCGCGTTCTTCAAACACTTGGCTTGGGAGAGCTTGCAAACACTCTGCCAGACTTCTCCGCCTATCTGGACACAAAGGATTGGCCGGATGAATGGTCAATGCGAAACTATCCTGTTGGCCCCAAAGACCGCGCGCGCGTATCAAAAGCGATGAAGGCCGCATTCCTAACCAAAACATCTGATGAATGGGAGGCGCTATTTGGAGCGACCAAAGCCCCGGCGACCAAGCAACGTACAACACAAGAATGGCTGAGTGATCCCCATGCACTTGCCTCCGGGTTGATCGTCGAGCTGGAAGGTGAGCGGCAAATGGGCAATGTCGCCTGGCTGGCAGATGATGCAGGAGCTTTGGACAAGGTAGAACAAACACCTGCTGATCTTGCTTCCTTGCTCGCAGAACCTCTACGCAACCCGCAAGAGGGTCATGTTTCCAATGGATGGCTAGACGGGTTGCGCGTGCTGGATCTGACCAATGTGATCGCTGGACCCACGATAGGTTCAACACTGGCCCGCTTTGGTGCTGAAGTTACATCTGTTCAGCCTGTCGAACCATCAGTTGATCCTTGGAATACTGTGGTCTTTGGCATTCAGGCTCATCGCGGTAAAAAGAGTATTCTGCTCGATTTTGGCAGTGAAAAAGGGCGTGAAGCGCTCGACCGCCTGATTGAGAGAACCGATGTCATCACAATAAACGGCACTGATGAACAACGCGACAAACTAGGTCTGAGTCCAGATCGAATTTCAAAAATCAATCCAGAGCTTATCCTGGTGCAACTTGATGCGTTTGGCGGGCCAAAGCGCGGACCGAAATCAGATCATCTGGGCTATGACGATCTTGCACAAGCCGCGACGGGCGTTATGGCGAGATTTGGAGGTGGGTTAGATACACCAGAAGAGCACGCCCATTTCGGGACGATAGACGTGCTAACGGGCTTCTGCGCGTGTGTCTCCCTTGGCGCCGCATTGGAGCAGCTCAAACAGACCGGCAAAGGCGGCGTTGCCCGAGCGTCATTGGCCGCGGCAGGAAATCTCATTCAGGCGCAATTTATGTATGATTATGAGGGCCGCGGATCCTTCAACGAGCCGTCAGGACGCGAAGTGCTGGGCTGGGGCCCATTCTATCATTGCTATAAGGCGTCCGATGATTGGTTTTTCTTTGCTGCGCCGACCGAACGGCGCAATTCGTTGGAGCGATGTCCCGAATTGGCCGCTTTATCGGATTTGCCTATAGAGCGCCTTCAAGACGCCTTGGCTGAACACTTTTCGAAAAAACCTTTGTCCTACTGGCGAGAGGCACTGACACACGGATCAGCAACGGTCGTTCCACTGGCGTCTCTGCATGAAACCCGCGATGCCTCACTTATGTTCGAGAGTGAAGGGTCGGTCGATATCTCTGAAGCCACGTTTCGGGTCATACGTCATGATCAACATCCAAGTGGCCGATGGTGTGATCTGGTGGCGCCGAACGCTGTACGTCCTCGATCCGGCCAAATCACGATCCCCGGTCCCATGCCCAAATACGGCCAGCATACACGTGAGATATTGGCTGATTTGGGCTACAGTGAGGTTGAAATTAACAGCATGATCGTTGAAGGAACCGCAAGTGAAAGTTGGTCTAAAAACTATCTTCCAGAGTAGGTCCGCTTGACAGAAATGGTCGAAAACACACAACACACTAATCACCCACGCTTACCAATCGTGCAAGAACCAACTCCTCTGCAACTGCTCCCACGTCTGTCAGAAATTCTCGATATTGAGCTTTACGTGAAGCGCGATGATCTGGCTGGGCCAAGCATTGGCGGTAACAAATCCAGGCAGTTGGAATACTACTTCGGCGCGGCATTGTCCGCCAACGCCGACACGATATTGATTACCGGAGCAGTTCAGTCGAATTTTGCGCGTCTTGCGGCGGCCGTTGCGGCGTCGCAAAACATGCACGCCGTCGTTCAACTCGAAGAACGTGTGAAATCGTCCGGGCGCGCGTACCACGAGAATGGCAACGTTTTACTGGCGCGTATGCTCGGCGCGGAAATCTTGAGTTATCCAGAAGGAGAAGATGAAACGGGCGCAGACGCGGCGCTTTACACATATGCCGAGAAACTTCGCTCGGACGGCCGAACACCGTATGTCATTCCGTTGGGTGAAGATCACCCACCGATCGGCGCGCTTGGATATGTGGACGCAGCACATGAAATTATGATGCAGGCGTCGGATTTCGATGTCTTTGTTGTCGCCTCTGGCAGCGGTGCCACACATTCCGGTTTGCTAACCGGGGTTCGAGATGCAGGCTCATCCGCGAAAGTAATTGGAAGTTGTGTACGACGCGATGCGGGACAACAACGTCCCCGCATTCAGCGCACGATAAGTCGACTTGCTGACCTTCATCCCGGTGCCGAGAAAGTTTCGTCAGAAGACATCATAGTATGGGACGGCGCACTCGCACCGGGATATGGAAAAGCAGGTGAGCAAGCGCGTGGAGCGATAGATGATATGGCTCAAATAGAGGGTTTGATCCTAGATCCGGTCTACACTGCAAAGTCGTTCGCCGCCGTGACTGCACTCACAGGAACAGGAGAAGTGAGGCCGGGTAGCAAAGTGTGTTTCGTTCACACTGGTGGTCTTGCAGCTGTATTCGCTTACGCCAACGCGTTGGTTTAGATCGAGCTTATTCTTCCTCGCCCATCTCGAAGCCAAGATGGCGCGCGACCGTGAAAATATCTTTGTCTCCTCGCCCACACATATTCATGCAGATGATGTGATCAGACGCCAGGTCAGGCGCGATCTTTGTCACATGAGCTAGTGCGTGCGAGGGCTCCAGCGCAGGAATAATCCCTTCTGTTTCGCAGCAGAGCTGAAACGCCTGCAACGCCTCTTTGTCTGTCACCGAGACGTACTCAGCGCGACCGATGTCATGAAGCCAGCTGTGCTCAGGTCCGATACCGGGATAATCGAGACCGGCGGAGATAGAATAACCTTCCAAAATTTGACCGTCGTCGTCTTGCAGAAGATAGGTACGATTGCCGTGCAGAACGCCAGGACGGCCACCGGTCAAAGACGCGCAATGTTCCATTTTGGCATTCACACCCTTGCCGCCGGCCTCAACTCCGATGATGCGAACATCGTTATCATCAAGGAAGGGGTAAAACAGGCCCATCGCGTTTGATCCGCCGCCGATCGCAGCAATGATCGTATCCGGCAGACGACCTTCCGCCTCGTTCATTTGTACCTTGGCTTCTTTGCCAATGATTGATTGAAAATCACGGACCATCGCTGGATAAGGATGTGGTCCGGCAACGGTTCCGATGCAATAAAACGTGTCCCGCACATTTGTAACCCAATCACGCAGCGCATCGTTCATTGCGTCTTTCAGAGTGCCGCGGCCGGATGTGACTGGAATAACTTCCGCGCCAAGCAAGCGCATGCGGAACACATTGGGTTTTTGGCGTTCAACATCATGGGCTCCCATATAGACCACACATTTCAGGCCGAACTTGGCACAGACAGTAGCTGTGGCCACTCCATGCTGACCAGCGCCGGTCTCGGCAATAATCCGGGTTTTGCCCATGCGGCGTGCAAGCAAAATCTGGCCCAGCACGTTGTTAATCTTATGCGCGCCGGTGTGGTTCAGTTCATCACGCTTCATATAGATCTTAGCGCCGCCTAAACGCTCGGTAAGACCCTCAGCGAGGTACAGCGGGCTTGGGCGACCAACATAGTGCTTCCAGAGAAACTCCATCTCATCCCAGAAACTCTTATCTGTTTTGGCGCGCTCGTATTGCTGTTCGAGTTCAAGGATCAGAGGCATCAGTGTCTCTGACACAAACCGTCCGCCAAACTGGCCAAAACGACCCTTTTCGTCTGGGCCGGTCATGAAGGAGTTAAAGAGTTCATTCATCGCTTGATCACCCTGTCTCTAGCTCACACTTGAATATGGCACGCCATCAGGAGTTTCCAGCTTAATCATGCGCTTGCGCCCGCGCGCAATGGTCGCGTTCCGAGAAAGTTAACCTTTGACAGCCTGGATAAAGTCGGCAATGCGCTCGGGATCTTTGAGCCCGGGCGCGCTCTCGACACTTGAAGCAAGATCAAGCTGACACGCGCCAGTGACTTTCATGGCTTCCGCAACATTGTCGACTTTCAAACCACCTGCGAGCATCCACGGCACAGACCAATCTCTGCCAGCAATGAGGCTCCAATCGAAAGTTACAGCGTTGCCGCCTGGACGCGTCGCGCCTTTCGGCGGCTTGGTATCAAGCAAGATCTGATCGGCGACATCTTCATAGACAGCGATTTTGGCCAAATCATCTTTGTCAGCGACACCGATCACTTTAATTACCGGCAATCCATAACGCTTTTTTACCTCGGAAACACGGTCAACGGACTCCGACCCATGAAGTTGCAACATGTCCAAGGCGACGCGGGATGTGATTTCATCAAGTTGCGCATTGTCAGCGTCAACCGTCAACGCAACCTTAATGACCGAACCTGGAACAAGCTTCGCAAGTTCACTTGCTAAATCCAACGAGATGAAACGGGGAGACTTGTCAAAAAAGTTAAAGCCCAAGTAGTCGGCGCCCGCATCAATGGCCGCTTGCACGTCACTCGGACGGGTTAAGCCGCATATTTTGACCTTAGGAGTTCCTGACATGCAGGCGGGTTAACTCGCCTCCTCCAGAAGGGCAAGCACCTCGTCCTTCTCTGCATGCTTTTCGCCCTTGAGACGTGTCACCTCGGCCTTTAAGCTTGCGACCTCGCGCGACTTTCGCGCTGATGCTGCTCGATCTTTTGCCTCGCGGATCCACTCCCAGAAAAATCCGACCATAAGGCCGACGATTATCCCGCAGAAGATGACCACGAAGAGAGGCAGCTCAAATGATGGATTGAGCGCCGCTACACCAGCCAATTCTGAAGGGAGAACTCTGAGCTCGACCATCTGCCGATTTGCCAACGCAACCAACACCAAAGCCAGCCCGAAGACCAAAATCGACCCATATCGAATGTATCTCATTAGCTCTTTCCGTTAAGCCTCTCTCTTAGGAGTTTGCCAGCCTTGAAGAACGGGACGTGTTTTTCCTCAACCACGACTGAGTCACCAGTACGGGGATTACGACCGGTACGCGCATCTCGCTTCTTTACCGAAAACGCGCCAAAGCCGCGCAACTCAACCCGGTTACCTTGTGCCATTGCATTCGTTATTTCGTTGAATACCGTGTTCACAATTCGCTCTACATCGCGTTGAAATAGGTGCGGGTTCTCATCAGCGATCTTTTGGATTAGTTCCGATCTGATCATTCAATCCCCCTGTTTTATTTTTGTGCTTCAATCTATCGGCCTCGCAAGTATAGATAAAAACGAGAATTTTCAAACTGCTAAGCCGACCATGAATCCTTGATTCTGTGTCGCTTTTCGCGCCAACCACGTCATTTTCCATGTTTGTTCCACTCTTTTTTCGATAGAAATGAGAAATGGAAACGATACCGCGCTGCAGCGAAACAATCGATTCGCAGTTGAGACGCGCCGATTGATCTGCGAGGCAAAGTTAGTTTATGACTGATGTAAAGGTAGCAATGGTATCCGTTGCAGGAAGCGTTATGGGCGCTCATGCAGCCAATCGGCTGGCCCAAGACGGCTTCAAACTTGGCATCCTGTCATTATCAGGCGATGGCGAGGTTCGGGGGACGAAACTTGGCGGCTTCGGTGTCAACGGCTCCGACCTCAAAAACGACGATTTGCAGATGCTGGTTGACAGTGCAGTAAACTGATAGGGATACATCGACGTCGTGTTCAACTCCGCAAGGCATCGACCAAAAGGCACAATATCAGATACTTCCGACAAAGACTGGCATTCAGTTAAGAAGAATTATCTGATGCACGTTATCCGCCCGTCCCGCTTGGTCGCACCATTTATTCAAGAGCAAGGCGGGGTCACTACCCTCAGTGTTTCAACCTTTGCTACGTTTGAACCTAACCCACTATTCCCGACGTCGGGTGTATTTCGCGCCAGCCTAGCTTCTTTCGCAAAATTTTAGGATGGAAGGCGGTCTCGCGCGATCTCGTGTGATCGAAATTCCTTGATCCATAAACTAGCGCGTTTGTTTAATCAAAACGCCCTTAACTGAAGCCTGTAAGTTTATGCGTTCTTTTCAAAGTGTAAATCAAACTTGACATTTACACACAATCACAGCCAGCATCTCTAAAGTAAACCAGCAAGCGAGACTTATTGAGGTGCACCGACTGCCTCAACCAAATGCCAGCTGAAACGGGGTGTTCCAAAAGGATCGCGTGAGGCCGCTCAAACGGATCACGTTCGAAAGGTAAGACATGGATATTCTTTATGGCTCGGTGACAGGTACAGCGGAATTTCTTGCTCGCAACGCCGTTAAAGCAGCGCAAGCGCGGGGACTGTCCCCCACTTTGCGCGAACTTGACGATGTTTCCATGGATGAGTTGGCCGAGATGCAAGACGTGCTTGTCTTCATAGCCACATATGGCGAGGGCGAGATGCCTTTCAACGCTGAGATGTTCTGGGACGAAATCTCGGACTTTGGCGCACCAGATCTAAGCAGTGTACGCTTTGGCGTTCTGGGCCTTGGCGATACAGCCTATGAACAGTTCTGTTCTGCCGGGAAAGATATCGATGCACGCTTTGAAGAGCTGGGCGCAACCAGACACGTCGATCGCATCGATTGTGATCTGGAATATGAAGGCCCTTCAGAGGAATGGATCGCAATGGCGATCGACAAGATGGCAGGCGCGACAAATGGGAAAGCTCCAGCGCAAGCAGCTGACCCAGAACCAGTCGACGAACAGCCGCGGTCGTGGTCGCGGAAAAATCCGTATCAAGCGATCATTAAAGAGAACCGACTCCTCTCCGGCGAAGGCTCAAGCAAGGAAATGCGCCACGTTGTCATTGATCTTGGCGATAGCGGATTGAGTTATCAGCCGGGCGATTCCATTGGCATCATTCCAATGAATGCGCCGAGCCTGGTGGACGAGTTCCTCAAACGCTTCAGCACCAAATACGATGATATGCCTCCGGGTAAAGAAGAGACTATAGGGGCACTTTTGACCAAAACATATGAAATCGTCACGCCACCAGGTGACCTTCTGCGTGGGCTTGCAGCGGTCGCAGGTGATGGGGAGCTGGAAAAAGCGGTCAATGCACCCGACAAGACAGAGCTGTCCAACTATCTTTGGAACAAGGACACGTTGGATTTGTTGAACCTGAACCCTGACCTCGATTTTGATCCGTTTCTCGTCACACAAGTGCTTAAACCGATGCAATACCGGGCCTATTCCGTCGCCTCTAGCGAGCGAACACACCCAGGCGAGGTACATCTCACCGTGGGCGCGTTGCGATGGCAATATGACGGACGAGATCACGGCGGGGTTTGCTCGACCTATATTGCCGATCAACTGGCGCCCGGGAGTACGGCGGGTATGTTCATGGTGCCAAATAAGACATTCCGTGTACCAGAAGACCCGGACGTACCAATGATCATGGTTGGTCCGGGCACGGGCGTCGCGCCCTTTCTTGGTTTTCTCCAAGAACGACAAGCAGAAGGCGCCAAAGGGCAAAACTGGCTCTTCTTCGGGGACCGCAATCGCGACAGTGACTACGTTTATCAAGATGAGCTTGCCGGTTTTAAGAAAAACGGCTACTTGCACCGG
>JBCDDS010000038.1:0-26251 GCA_039180185.1 Pseudomonadota bacterium
CCCAAAGGCTTTTTCTGGCAGCATGTGTTTTTCAACGCCATGCATATGATTGATCATCGCCATACCGCCCCAGCAGACACCAAAACACGAATGCACGTGACCACGGCTCCAATCAAAGATACGCCGTAACTCGTCCCAGTAATTCACCTCGGCGAATTGCAAATGCTCAATCGGGGCGCCGGTAATAATCAATCCGTCAAATTTTTCGCCGCTCCCTTCTATCTCTTTGAATGGGCGATAAAAGCTTTCCATATGTTCCGCAGCTGTGGTTTTGGTGCGGTGTTCGGACATGCGGATAAGCGAAAGATCAATCTGCAAAGGCGTTGCACCGACCAATCTCGCGAACTGATTTTCGGTCTGGATCTTTTTCGGCATCAGGTTGAGCAAACCGATCCGAAGCGGGCGGATATCCTGTCGAGCCGCATGCGCCTCATCCATGACCATGACGCCTTCAGACGACAGCACATAGAAGGCGGGAAGATCAGAGGGAAGTTTAATCGGCATGGTGCGGCTCTTTGAACAGTCCGGTTTAAGTAATGGTTTACGCTTCGCGCTCAAGGGCGTTGGCGATCAACATCTCAAAACCGTGAGCACCCTCAACACTTGCAACGTCTTCTGCAGTGACAGTAATACCCCATTTCGCCATAGCCTCGTAACGCGGAGCGCGATGTTCCAAAGCCCGGGAATATGTCCACCTTATGAAATCATCTGGTTCAACTTTGTCGTCTGAAATATTGTTTTCATTCAAATATTTTTTCCAGCATTCGTTCAAGAATTCTGGTTGGTAACACATCGGTTTTGGCATTTTGTCGAACCGTCGGATAAGCTCTTGCTTGTGGGCTTCATCACCTTTTATCCGCACCAGAAGGCAATGTTTGGACAGCTCTTTCAGAATTGGGTCATCGGGGTCATCCCCATCGACCCATTCACAGATTGACCCACCTGTATCGCAGACGAAATGCGTATAATCATAGAGCCGCTCTGCACGTTCAATAAAATAAGCAGTATCCGCCAAAGCCCGTATTTCCGCCTGACGGAATTCCTCCTGACGTCTTCTATATTCGTCTATTGGAAGGCCGCCGTGTTCTGGATCACCTGGTTTGCCCAGGTAGGTTGAAACCGGTGCTAAGTTACTGAACGTTATGTTTGACCCAAGATAGATAGAGTCGGACATCAGCAGATCGCGCAAAAACGGAACCTGCATCGCATGCGCCTTTGCATTATCGGCGATGAACTCTCCCATGTAGCGCGTACCGATGCGGTAATCGATCGAGTAATGAAACCAGTCACCTGCTTCGCGCAACATAGTTGAAATATGCGTTTTACCGAGCCCAGACATGCCGTAGAGCAGCACGCGCTTTCGCGGTGCCTTCAACCACTCGTCAGAAGAGCCGTAGATCATGCGTGTTGCCCTATGGTGTCTTTTCGCTGCCGTAGGTAGCGACAGGGAACCAATCGGTCAAACGTAAAGCTTTGGGTGTAAAGAAAAACCCCGCCGTGTGACGGCGGGGTTTGTATTCGTAAAGGTCTTTACCGATCAGAAACGGTAGCCAACCTGCATACCAATCGCCAACGCTTCGTTATCTTCAAAGTTTGCGGCAATTGTGGTTGTTTCGGTGTCGCCGAATAGGAAGTACTTCACACCGAATGTAACATCATAGGCTGGTTGAGAGTAACGTATCGACGCGCCAAAGCTTGTGAAACCGTCGCGACCTTCAAGGTTACCAACCGGATCTGCGCCACCTTCTTCAAATCCGACCGTAAACGCACCAGACCACATTTCGCTGAAGCGACGGCCTAGGCCGAGCTCGTATGTAATGTAGTCGGTAGTACCGAATGCGATAGGCAAGCTGTCCACGTTCAACGGGTTCGTTAAGAAGTCTTCTGGAGCTACCTCGAACTCTGTCCATTCCTGCCAACGCACGGAACCAAACAACAGCGTTTTCTGAGAAAGACCAGTACGGAAGTTCAGCGTAACCGCTTGTGGAATTTCCACGTCAAACGGCGTTCCATTATTGTCCTCAAATTCGTGAGTAATTCTCGAATCGTAAGTAAGTGATACGCGCAAACCGATCTCTGGTTTTTCGTATGCGACACCAAGAACGTAACCGAAGGAAATGTCTGTATCGACGTCCAGTGTATACGCGGGCACTGGCAGAAGAGGTGTGCCGAGGTCTACGTTGCCGTCAAGTGACTGAATGCGGACACCACCATAAACGCTAAACGCATCTACCACTTTATACTTAACGAGACCTGTGAGCGCGATAGAATCCACTTCAGCATTTGAACCGGCGAAGAAGTACGCAGTGGCAGGATCCGTATTCGGCTCATAACTCACATCGGCGCCGACTGGTTCATTTGCGACAAGTGCAACGGTGAGCCGGTCGTTTATCTCGCGCTTGTACCCACCCGAAAACGTTACGAACGTGTCAGTAATGTTTCCCGACTGCCTTCCAGTGAGCAACGGGCCAAGAAATGGTGAGTTGCCGGTGTCCGTACCTTCAATTCTTGGCGCAACAACTGTCGCGGAAAACTGAAGATAGTTCTTCCCTTTTTCGAACAAGATTTGTGAACGATCGCCATCGCGCTGAATGCTGCCTGCAGACGCGCCTGTTGCTATGACACCGAGAGTGGTTGCGGCTATAGCGAGTTTCTTCATTTAACTGTCCCCTCCTACGAAGCTGTCTGACGTCTTCGTCAAACCATACTCTGCGGTCAATTTTGACGCTACGTCAGAGAACAGTTGTCATCGTGAGGGTTGTCTAAATATCACAGTCGGTTGACTGCACGTTATAGTCAGCAGTTTTGCCGCACTTCAACTTTTGCGCGTTTCCGACAATAGATTCAGATAGTTCGCAAGAAAAATTATTACCGCGCCTACAATGATTAAGGCGTCAATAGCTTCGTTGTACAAAATCAATCCCAAGAGCGCGATCACTGGTAACCGTACAAAGTCAATCGGCGCGACCAATGTGGCAGGTGCGACCGACAGTGCTGACGCGATGCAAAAATGCGCGCTCAACCCGCAAAAAGCGATTACAGCGAGCCAAGGAAGTGATTCTGCCGAAGGTCGCGCAATGTCGCCGTCAAAACCCGCAGTAGCTAGACCAAAGATCGCTTGCGTTAGTGTCATCCAAAATAGGATTGAGGTCAGCGACTGAACCTGCGTGAGTTTTTTGGTGAAAATGTAGGATCCGGCAAAACCCACTGCTGCCAAGGCCGCGCTGATCGTCCCGATAGAGAGCGACGCCGCTTCGGGGCGCGCAACAAACAGAATACCGATAAAGCCGGCAATTGCCGCGAATATACGCATCCGCGTTAGTCGTTCGCCAAGAAGAAATGGCGAAAGCAGCAAAACCCAAATCGGCGTGGTGAACTCAAACGCGAAGACTTGCGCAAGCGGGATCAACGCGATGGCGTAAAACCACAGGTTCTGTCCCGCAAAATGAAATACGTTTCGGGTCAGCTGCAGGTCCATATTGCGCGTGTTGACCTGGCCCAAGGTTCCGGCGACGCGCGCAAAGATCACAACGATGAAGAGCCCGACGATGCTGCGATACATCATGATCTCAAAAGTATCGAGCTCGAAACTAATCTCGCGTCCGGCAATCGCCATGAGTGAGAAGGACACGACCGCTCCCATCATGAACGCAGAGGCGCGGCCTATGCGTTGTACGTCTTCATCAGAATTGGTTTGGTCCGTGCTCACGACACAATTTCAATGTCGCGCGGGATGTGTCCGGTCTTCGCCCACCAATCGGAGGCGCGGGTGCGCTGTGTATGGGTCTCAAACGCTGCTTGATCGACAAAGCGTTCATGAATGCTAAAGACGCCAGGTTCTGTTTCTTCGATCTCGAACAATTCGCAGCCCGACTCTTCACGGCTCAACCGGATATGATCATTTAGCGCTGCGCGTACAATCTCTGCGTCGTCCGCACCGCAGCGAAGAAACCCTTTGATCTCTATTCCCATTCTATCGTGCCCGGCGGTTTGGAGGTGACGTCATAAGTTACGCGATTGATGCCCTGAACCTCGTTGATGATCCGCGTCGCCGTTTCACTCAGAAACTCATGGCTGAACGGAAAATAATCAGCGGTCATCCCATCTACAGAGGTTACTGCCCGCAACGCGCAGGCATAGTCATATGTACGTCCGTCCCCCATCACACCTACGGTGCGCACAGGCAGGATGGCCACGAAGGCCTGCCAGATCTCATCATAGAGACCATGCCTGCGGATTTGATCGATATAGACCGCGTCGGCTTTGCGTAGGATTTCCAGTTTGTCGCGGGTGATCTCTCCAGGGCAACGGATAGCCAGACCGGGTCCGGGGAAGGGATGACGACCAATAAAACTTTGTGGCAGGCCTAGCTCGCGACCAAGCGCGCGCACCTCGTCCTTAAAGAGTTCTCGAAGCGGCTCCACAAGCTTGAGACCCATCTTCTCTGGCAGTCCGCCGACATTGTGATGCGATTTGATCGTCACCGATGGGCCGCCGGAAAAAGAAACCGACTCAATCACATCTGGATAAAGCGTGCCTTGGGCCAGAAACTCCGCGCCATCAATCTCATTGGCGTGTTTTTGGAACACATCGATGAAGAGTTTGCCGATGATTTTGCGTTTGGTCTCGGGATCGCTTTGGCCCTCCAACTCGCCGAGGAAAAGCTCTGACTCGTCTGCGTGGATCAGCGGAATGTTGTAGTTGTCGCGAAACATTGAGACGACCTCATCCGCCTCGTTCATCCGCAACAACCCATGGTCGACAAATACGCATGTTAATTGGTCACCGATCGCTTGATGAATCAGAACCGCCGCAACCGAACTGTCCACGCCACCCGAGAGCCCACAGATCACGCGCTTATCGCCGACCTGTTCTTTGATTTTACGGATTGCTTCCTCGCGATACGCGCCCATGGTCCAGTCACCTTTGAACCCTGCCTCGCGCACAAAGTTCTCATACAGTTTTGCACCGTTCGGCGTATGGTGCACTTCTGGGTGGAACTGTACCGCGTACAGCTTGCGCGTCGTGTCCGCGGTTATCGCGTAAGGCGCGTTGGGCGAGGTGCCAAATACCTCGAAGCCTGGCGCCAGTTTGCTGACATGATCGCCATGGCTCATCCAAACTTGTTCGCGATCATCGCTTTCAAACCAACCACTTAACAAAGAAAGCTTTTGATCCGTTGGCGTGACATATGCGCGACCAAATTCTGCCGTGCCCCCGCCGCCAGAAATTTTTCCGCCTTCGACGTTGCCCCCCAGTTCCTGCATCATGACCTGCTGGCCATAGCAAATCCCAAGGATTGGGACACCTCGATCGAACACGGTCTTTGGAGGGCGCGGGCTGCCTTCGCGGACAACGCTGTCGGGGCCGCCGGAAAAGACGATGGCTTTCGGCGCAAACTGCTCCAAAAATGCGTCTGTCACATTTTGATACGGGTGGATCTCGCAGTACACGTTCAGCTCTCGCAAACGTCGCGCGATCAACTGCGTGACCTGGCTTCCGAAGTCGATAATCAGGAGACGATCATGGGTGGTCTGCATGAGCGGCGTCTACCCCGTCACATGACGTGTTGCAAGCGCTCTTGGCGTGCGCTGATTGCTTCTTGAGTTTTGTCGAAATGGGCCTGCCTGTTCAGTCCCAAAACGATCACCAAACATTTACATTAGGGCGAGCACAGGCTTTGATTTCCCTTGACGGGACAATTTTGGTGGAAAGTCGAATGCCAATTTCCATAGAATCTGCGGCCTTCAATCTCGTGCTGGCAATGCTTTGTGGCGCGCTCGTTGGGTCCGAAAGACAAGTACGACAACGTATGGCAGGCTTGCGGACCAACGCTCTTGTCGCATTAGGCGCAGCAGGATTTGTTGTTTTTTCGGCGCTATATCCAGATGAGGTGAGTCCGACCCGGGTGGCGGCCCAGGTTGTTTCCGGGATTGGCTTTCTTGGCGCGGGCATCATTTTCCGCCATGGCTTTACCGTGCACGGGCTTAACACAGCAGCGACGCTGTGGTGTTCTGCTGCCGTTGGAGTCACGGCCGGAGCTGGCGCTACGTTTTTCGCGTTACTACTGACCGCACTTATCGTTTTCGTCAATTTTGGCCTGCGTCCCCTGGTAAAGTTTCTGAAAAATAAGACGGGCGCAGGGATGTCGATGCATTTGGATTATCGAGTTGAAGTGCGTTTACCCCGTAAGCACCACCAGAAAGTAGGCGCTTTGATCATGAAGCGTTTCACAGTGCCTGGGGTCACTGTCACAGATGTCGAGAACTCATCTGAAGAAGAGGGCGACACAGTAACCGTAACCTTCGTCGTGGAAGTTGAAGATCGTGACGACTCATTAATCAAATCAGTTATTTCACCCCTTTTGATCGAGCCGCGGATTGATAGCCTGACTTGGGAACAAGTGTCTGATCTTTAGGCTCAGAGACACTAGTTTTTCAAACAGTTGGAAGCAAATGTCGCTTTCCCACCTAGAAAGCCGCTATCTCGCAGCTTGCGAAGCGCGCTTGCGGATAAAACGTGAAGCACGAAATTTTTTCGAAGGAGTGCCATCCGTGGCCGAAGCATCAGCGCGCAGACGTGGCAGAGGGGGCGGTGGTGCCGCTCGCCGGGCAGAGCGGACAGCCGTTCATTTTGAGACGGCTAAATACATTGAGCGAAACATCCCAAATTTTGAGGTGTTAAACAACGAGGCGCTCGAAATTATTGAATACAACGCTGAGACGGTGCTGGAAGAGATCGGCGTTAACTTCGTGGAAAACCCTGCAGCCTTAGCGCGCTGGAAAGATGCAGGTGCAGATATCGAAGGCGAACGTGTGCGCATTCCACGAGGACTTGCGCGCGAGCTGGTTAAAACAGCGCCGAGCGAATTCACACAGCACGCCCGTAACCCGGAACGGAATGTTGTGGTCGGCGGCAAGAATATGGTCTGCGCGCCGGTTTATGGCCCTCCATTCGTCCGCGATATGGACGGTGGACGCCGTTACGCCACGATGGAGGATTTCGAGAAATTCGTGAAGCTTGGGTATATGTCCAAGTGGTTGCACCATTCCGGTGGCACTGTGTGCGAACCGACCGATGTGCCTGTGAACAAGCGTCACCTCGATATGTTGCGAGCGCATATGGTGCTTTCCGATAAGCCCTTCATGGGATCGGTGACGGAGCCAAGCCGTGCGCAGGACAGCGTTGATATGTGTGGACTGCTATTTGGTGAGCAGTTTGTGCAGGACAACACTGTGATGACCTCGCTCATCAACATCAATTCACCTTTGACTTTCGATGACGTGATGATGGGCGCGATGGAGGTTTACGCGCAAAACAACCAAGCCAGTATCGTTTCGCCTTTTATCGTAGGTGGGGCAATGGCACCGGTTTCGGTTGCTGGGACACTTACCCAGGTTCTGGCGGAGGTTCTGGCCGGTATTAGCTATAACCAGCTTTGCCGTCCGGGAGCGCCGGTGATCATGGGCACGTTCGTGACCTCGATTGATATGAATAGCGGCGCGCCAACCTTTGGCACGCCTGAAGCGGCACAGATCACTTACGGTGCTGGTCAACTCGCGCGGCGTTTGGGTCTGCCTTACCGGTCTGCCGGATCATTTACCGGATCAAAACTACCGGATGCGCAAGCCGCTTACGAAACCGCAAACAGCCTTCAGATGGGGCTGATGTCCGGTGTGAACTTCATGCTGCATTCCTGCGGATGGCTTGAAGGTGGCCTCGTATCCTCGGTTGAGAAGTTCGTCATGGATGCTGATCAACTCGGTATTCTCCACCATCTCGCGAAGGGAGTGGAGGTTGACGAAAACGGGCAGGCGATGGATGCGATCAGGGAAGTTGGTCCGGGTGGTCACTACCTTGGTTGTGCTCACACGCAGGCCAACTTCAAATCCGCATTCTGGCGTTCAGATTTGCTTGATTATAAGCCTTTTGAAACTTGGGCCGAAGAGGGCGGGCGTGACACGATGACTTTGGCCAATGAAAAGGTAAGGTCTTTGCTGAACGCTTATCAAGAGCCTGCGATTGATCCGGGTGTTAAAGAATCGCTCGATGAATTTGTCGCAAAGAAAAAGGCGTCAATGCCGGATGCGTTCACCTAATGCAGTAGCCATCCTTTGATACTAATCAGTTTGGCCCTGCGTCCTAAGAAGGCGCGCTTCGTTCATCATTGCGATCAAAATGTCCACATGTCGCGAAACAGAATATCCTGCGGCGCTTTCTCGTCGTTTGGTGTTCATGTCTACTTCTAGTTCAAGCAACCGCGCCAAGGCTTCGCTGCTTTGAGGCAGTGTTTCGCCGCCTAGATGACGCTGCAGATGACTTTCCCTACGATATTCAGTCATGCCGATGCGCGCTGCATTAATCAGCAATCTTGGACGCTTAAGCTTGTTTAGTGTTGTCAGCAGATCTTGCATTTCTATCTCCTTACACCTCCACGAAAATGCAAAGTACACAACTTATGCGGGCGTTGCGTGTTAGCTAAAAACGGCGAACGCACGATTTTCAACTTGTTTACCAATCAAAAACAATCGTTGCAGTTACGTTATCAATTAACGGACTGGTAATAAATTCATCTTTAGGTTGCAATGCGTCTGTGGATTAACTCGTGCACTTTTTCTGATTTACGCGAATGACCGGAATACGGGAACGGTTAAGGAGGGGAAGGCATGCGCACGATTTGCGCCGCAGACGAGTATTGCCAAATGCTCGGGTCCTGGGTGCCGAAGGCCGCACTGAACTACTTGGCGCATACTGTGAACGGTGCTTCAATTCGGGCGCTGGCTCGCATTCATGGCTGTCATGCTTCAACCATCCTTCGCCAGGTTCGCAACTACGAAGCTCGCCGAGACGATCTTTTGGTAGACCATGCGTTGCAACGATTAGGAACCTGGATCGAAGAAGATGATGCCGCTACCGGTTCGTGCAACCCGGAGAGCATCATGACCGCACTTCCAATCGAAACTGATACTGAGATTTCCTTGGCAACGACGAAATTGAACCGAGAAGCAAAACGCGTTTTGCGACGGCTCTGTGAAAATGGCGCCGTAATGGCGGTAGCTGAAGAAATGGATAAAGCTGTAGTTGTTCGCGAGACAGAATTTGGTTCATCGCGTACAGCGGTTGTTGACCGTGAGGTAGCCGAAATGATGGCTCTGAATGGTTGGATTTCGTGCACGACAAAGGGACGCATCTCTCGGTATGTAATCACGGCATCTGGACGCAGCACACTGGGTCAAATGATGGCGGAGGCGGAAAGTAGAGCCGCCATGACATCTGACACCTATGGAGAGTTTCTTGGCGAAGAATATGACGATGAAATAAGTGAAGAACCCAAGAAACGCATGCGATACGGACTTGCCGAGTCGCCTTTGATTTTGTTGGCACGGCGTCGAGATCGTGATGGCAAACGTTTCTTGTCCGAGGATTTGGTTCGCGCTGGTGAACGGTTACGCGAAGATTTCGAGATGGCGCAGCTCGGTGAACAAACGGATCAGAAAGTTGAGGACGTTCTTAACGAAGTTTTGAATACCCATTCAGCCGATGACAGATCGCGAGCGCAAGTTGCATCGCGTCAAAGAATTGCGGATGCGCTGCGCGATCTTGGCCCGGGTTTGGCCGATATAGTGATCCGATGCTGTTGTTTTCTTGAAGGCTTGGAGAATACTGAAAAGAAGATGGGTTGGTCCGCAAGATCGGGAAAAGTCGTTCTTCGCATAGCTTTACAAAGGCTCAAACGGTATTATGACACGTTGGGCGATGCCGCAGGATTGATGGGTTAAACCCACGAGATCGAAAAAGCCCGCGCCCGAAGGCGCGGGCGGTACCGTCTAACCTTGGATACAAGAAGGTGGGTACTCGTTAACAGTGTCCCAGCACGTGCATGGCTGGGTTACAAAACTGGTACTTCCCACCGCAGTGCCTTATAATTTAAGGTGGTTACCAAAGGATTTGCGGGGAAAATTTTATGCGTGATCTCAAGGTCCCTGAGTTAAGGCACCCAGAGAAAGCACATCGGCCGGACAACCCTCAGCCGAAGAAGCCGGATTGGATCCGCGTGAAAGCTCCGACCAGCAAGGGCTATCGCGACACGCATAAGATTATGCGCGACAACAAGCTTGTCACGGTTTGTGAGGAAGCGGGCTGCCCAAATGCCGGAGAATGTTGGAGCCAAGGGCACGCCACCATGATGATAATGGGTGAGATCTGCACGCGTGGCTGCACGTTTTGCAATATTGCGACCGGAAAACCTGAAAACCTCGATGTTTTCGAACCGGGACGCGTGGCGCACGCTGTACAAAAGCTAAGCTTGAACCATGTCGTAATCACCAGCGTTGACCGTGATGATCTGGGCGATGGCGGCGCAGAACATTTTGCGCAGACAATTCGAGCCATCAGGCATCGGTCACCTAACACGACGATTGAGATCCTCACACCTGATTTCCTTCATAGCGATAATGGTGCGCTTGAAACGGTGGTAGAGGCGCGACCAGACGTCTTTAATCACAACCTCGAAACTGTTCCGGGCCTCTACTTGAAGGTTCGTCCGGGCGCGCGGTACTTCCATTCGCTGCGACTACTGCAGCGGGTGAAGGATCTCGACCCGAGTATGTTTACCAAGTCGGGCATTATGGTCGGGCTTGGAGAAGAGCGCACCGAAGTGCTTCAGGTGATGGATGACATGCGCGCGGCGGATATCGATTTCTTGACGATTGGTCAGTACCTGCAACCAACGCCTAAACACTACGGAGTGGCAAGGTTTGTGCATCCAGATGAGTTCGCTTCATATGAAAAGGCCGCCTATGGTAAGGGATTTCTGATGGTGTCAGCGACACCTTTGACCCGGTCTTCTTATCATGCGGGCGACGATTTCGCTCGGCTGCGCGAGGCGCGACTGAAAAAGTTGGCAAATAGCTGAAAAGCAAAAGGCTCGAAATTCAATCGAGCCTCACAGAATATAATTTGGCAGTTTAAGAGAGCTTTACCGGCCCCAGCTACGGATTGGTCCACAATCCATATGTACGAAATTTGACCGGGAATAGCGACCAACACCACCACCCCGACATGCAACAGCCGCGCGATAAACTTGACCAACGGAACGAGAACTCAGTCTAAGGTCAGCCGCTTCGCCGACCATATGTCTTGAGTTCTTGGCAACGCCGCGAGAACGGGAGCGCAACATCGCATTGGTTTGTGGACTGCGATAACCGGACAAAAGCACGTATGGCTCGGAAACATCCAAGAGATTGTGCGCGGCGGCCATGACATCAACAGTGCGCAGGTCAATCTCGTGCTTTTGGTTCGTACGCCAGTCGCGCATGAAGTAGTTCACCTCTTTGAGCGCGTCCTTGATGTACTTGCCTTCGATCCAATAGATTGTATCGATTTTTTCACCAGTGCGCGGTGAGAACATCTTGATCCGGCGGATGTCGCCCGAGCCTCTCAGGAAGCCTGTTGCGTTTGAATATGTGGGTGCTGCTGCTACAGCGGTTGCCGCAAAGGCACACAAAAGCCCACGGCGTGTCATGCCCGAACAGTTTGATTTATTCATGTTTTTAGCGTTTGTCCCGTCGCTTTTTTTCTGCCCGCATACCAAGCGGTTCGGTTAAGGCTTCACTCCCATACGCGCCCAGAACATTGCATAAGCTGAATCGCTTACCAAGAGGTGAAGTCACAAAACTATTCGGAAACAATGATAGTCGGCGAAAAATTGCGCAAAATTGTCACTATTTTTGAATTGCGGGATGATTTTTGAACCATAGGTTTGGTGTAATCTGTGTAATTCTACGAAAAACATGGACAAATTCGCATTTGTCGCAGAACGATAATTTATCGATCAGCAGGTTGGGTGCAGGATATGAATCGGTTTTTTCAGCCAAGAAAAGTCGTTAAAATTCTAACGAGAGAGTACCACCGCGTTACAATTTGTGCGCTCACTATTGCGGCTACGCTTGCACCAGACAGAGTGGTAGCGCTTGAACAGTTCACACCCTTCAAACAGTTTTTGGCGGAACGGGTCTCATCAGATCCGACGATAGCGGCGTATTACAGATCGCAGCAATTCAGACCAGTTTGGATTGGCAATACAATTGAGAAAAAGCGACTAGTCGCACTGATAGATACATTACGTTCTGTGGAGACCCATGGTTTGCCTCAGGCGCGCTATGACCTGGCGGGGTTGCTCGCAGTACTTGAAAACGCTCGCACCCCTAAGGATCTTGCAGAGGCAGAGTTAAAACTCACCCAGACCTACCTTTCTTTAGCTCAAGATTTGCAAACTGGCATTGTGGTTCCGTCAAAGGTCGATACCAACATCAAACGCGTTATTGAAAAAAGGTCTGCGCAGTCGTTGCTCGACGCTGTGACGCAAGGTGATGCGAAATCTCATATGCGCTCGCTCGCACCATCCACCGGAGAATACACGCGGCTGATGAAGGAAAAAATCCGCCTTGAGTCCGTGGTCGCAAATGGTGGATGGGGTTCAACTGTTCCCGGCAAGGCAATCAAGCCTGGCGCGGAAGGTCCGCGCATTGTGGCCTTGCGAAATCGCTTGATGAAAATGGGGTACCTGCGTCGCTCTGTAAGTCAGACTTACGATGGAAAGCTAGAGACCGCGGTGCGAGCTTTTCAGAACGCACATGGTTTGGAGCCTGACGGCGTGGTTGGTGAGGGGACACTGAAAGAGATCAACGTGTCTCCGTCGAAACGTCTGACCAGTGTTCTTGTAGCCATGGAGCGAGAGCGCTGGCTGAACCAGCCAGAGGGCAGGGGGGAGCGGCATATCCTGGTCAATCTCACTGATTTCAGCGCGCGCGTGATCGATAATGACGTGGAGACGTTTCGTACGCGTTCCGTAATCGGAAAGAACACCAGTGACCGTCAGAGTCCGGAGTTTTCCGATGAGTTGGAGCACATGATAATCAATCCCACTTGGCATGTGCCGCGATCGATAGCCGTCAAAGAGTATTTGCCTAGATTGCAAAGGAACCCGGCATCCCTACGCCACCTGACTTTGGTCGACCGCCGAGGATATGTTGTAGATCGCAGCACGGCTGACTTCACTCAGTTTAGTGCCGGCACCTTCCCATATTCGATCAAGCAGCGTCCTTCGAGCCGTAATGCACTTGGTTTGGTAAAGTTTATGTTCCCGAACAAGTATAACATTTATCTGCATGACACGCCTGAAAAGCATCTGTTTTCAAGAGAATCGCGCGCATTTAGTCATGGGTGTATTCGTCTTCACCAACCATTTGAGTTCGCCTACCATTTGCTCGCCGCGCAGGAAGACGACCCACAAGCGTTTTTTGAAGCAAAGCTTAAAACTGGCCGCGAGAAGCAGGTGAACTTGGAAACTCACGTGCCAGTTCACATTATCTATCGCACCGTCTTTACCACGGCAAAGGGCGAGGTACATTTTCGCCGGGATGTTTATGGGCGCGACGCGAAAATTTGGAAGGCTTTGCAGAGCGCAGGGGTTTCACTACCCGAAGTTCGCGGATAAACCCAGCCCTCAAAAGGGGGCATTGCATGTTTTACACGGTTCAGGAGATTGCAGACGCACTTGGGGCTGAAGCCTATGGTGATGTAAACATAGAGCTTGAAGCGGTGGCGGAACCTGCAAACGCGACTGAGCAGCATTTGGCACTCGCAATGAAACCGGAATATGCCGAGGGGCTTTCAACCGGTGAAGCGAAAGCGGCATTGCTCTGGGATGGTGCAGATTGGCAATCTTTCGGTTTGAAAGCTGCGATCGTTGCCACGCGACCGCGCGCCTCAATGGCCGGACTCACTCGGGTGTTTGATCCTGGCCAGGGATGGGAACCGGGTATTCATCCGTCTGCAGTGGTGCACGAAACTGCGCAACTTGGACAAAACGTCACAGTGGGACCAAACGCGGTTATTTGTGCCGGGGCAACGGTAGGAGACGGTACAACAGTTGGTCCTTTGGCATTTGTTGGCACGGATACGGTTATTGGCAAAGATGGGTTCCTAAGAGAGGGCGCCCGAATAGGCGCGCGCGTCGTGATCGGTGATCGCTTTATTGCTCAACCCAATGCCGCCATTGGCGGCGACGGTTTTTCCTATGTCACGCCAGAGCTGTCGGACATCGAGCAGGTGCGCGGCACACTGACAAGCGATGTTGACAGCAAGAACCAAAAGTACATGCGCATCCATAGCCTTGGCTCAGTTCGAATTGGTGATGATGTGGAGTTTGGTGCCAATTCTGCAATTGACCGAGGCACAGTTCGCGACTCCGCTGTAGGCAACGGAAGTAAGATCGATAACCTTGTGCAGATTGGCCATAATTGTGTGATCGGTGAAAACTGCCTGCTTTGCGGATGTGTCGGCGTGGCAGGATCCGTAACAGTCGGCAACAACGTGGTTCTTGGTGGGCAAACCGGCGTGACGGACAACATTTACATTGGCGATAATGTAATCACCGGCGGCGGTACGAAAATCATGGGTAATATCCCAAAGGGTAAGGTACTCATGGGCTACCCGCCGATCAAAATGGCCGATTATGGCGATCATTATAAGAATATTCGGCGCCTTTCTCGTCTTTATGCCGACGTGGCGGAACTCAAAAAACGGGTTCCAAAGCCGAATGAGAGTGACTAAACCACGGCTGGAGCTCGGAAAAGGGGCGCAGAGATGAGCATCAAACAGCGCGTCATAGAGATAATCGCCGAACAGGCTGTTCTGGATCCAAAAGATATTACGATGGACAGCACTCTGGAGGATCTAGGCATCGATAGCCTGGGTCTTGTGGAAAGCATTTTTGCCATCGAAGAAAGTTTTGACATCGAGGTGCCATTTAATGCCAACGCGCCTACGGAAGGCGAATTCGATATCTCCACGATTGCATCGATTGTGGCTGGTATAGAAAAGCTGATGGCGGAACAAAAGGCGTGAAACGCGTTGTCATTACGGGTGCGGGCAGCATCAATGCGTTGGGGCATACGGTACCGGAAACGCTTGCGGCAATGCGCGAAGGGCGCTGTGGGATTTGTGAGCTTGATATTCCTGATGTGGATCGACTTGCGATCAAGATCGGTGGCCAGGTGCGTAATTATGAACCCGAGGATCGTTTCAACCGGCAGCAATTGGCGCTCTACGACCGGTTCACACAGTTCACACTGATCGCTGCGCGAGAGGCAATCGCGCAATCTGGGCTGAAGTTTTCAGGCGAGCTTGCCGCGCGCGCGGGCGTGGTCTTGGGCAATTCCGGTGGTGGCATGACCACGCTCGATGAAAACTATCGCACGGTCTATGAGGACGGGAAAAACCGAGTCCATCCGTTCGTTGTGCCAAAGCTGATGAACAATGCCGCTGCAAGCCACGTGTCGATGGAGTTTAATCTAAAAGGGCCAAGTTTTACTGTATCCACGGCCTGTGCGAGCTCAAACCATGCGATGGCGCAGGCGTTTCAGATCGTGCATGGCGGAGCTAGCCCCGTGATGATCGCGGGTGGTTCTGAGTCCATGCTATGCTTTGGGGGCGTGAAAGCCTGGGAGGGCCTACGCGTTATGTCAAAAGATGGCTGTCGCCCGTTTTCCGCTAATCGCAACGGTATGGTGCAGGGTGAAGGCGCGGGTATCTTTGTTTTCGAAGAGTTGGAGCACGCAAAAAAACGCGGTGCTGAGGTTTTAGCAGAAGTCGGTGGTTTTGCGATGAGCTCTGATGCGGCTGACATTGTAATGCCATCCAAGAATGGTGCGTCCCGTGCGATTGCGGGTGCGATGCGCGACGCCAAAATCAATCCGAGTGATGTAGGATACATAAATGCTCATGGCACGGGTACGGCGGCAAACGACAAAACCGAAAGTGCCGCAGTCGCGGATGTGTTCGGCGCGCACGCGGATAAACTGATGATCTCATCCACCAAGTCTATGCACGGGCATTTGATTGGTGGCACCGGGGCCGTCGAATTGCTCGCTTGCATAATGGCGGTGAAGGACGGAGTCATAGCGCCAACGATCGGATACGAAGAAGCCGATCCCGAATGCGCCCTTGATGTTGTACCAAATGAGGCTCGCGAAACGGTTGTTGACGTTGCGCTGTCCAACGCTTTTGCTTTTGGTGGTTTGAATGCCGTTTTGGCATTGAAGAAATTCAAGGACTAAAGCCCTTAATCCTCAGTTTTACTGTTGTCGCATGCTATCTGCAGGGCGCAATACCGGCTGTATCGAGATGCATGTGTTTAGGCAGTTGCCATGACCAAATGCGAACTCTAGTCTTCTATCCGGACTCTAAAGCTCGGTACGGTTGACCGCTAGTTATAGGTTAAAGAGTTGTAAATGGAGCCAATCGTGACATGGCCCCAGTAATCAATTCGGTGCGTTGGTTACTTCATTGAACGCTGCCGTAAAGCCAGCCAGCGATGCACTTATTTCCACCAATTGATCAGGTGCTTGAGCTGGAACAATCAAAAGTTTTGCTGACACCCCAGCTTTGAACGTTTCGATGTCCTCTTGAGTGAACCCAATTCGGGCAAAGCAACCTGATTGAGTGCAAAACGCAAAGTTGTAGCTTTTCGTTGTGCCATCATCGACCGTGATGCGTAACCCTTGAGGTAAAAGCGTGCCGAGAGGGACAGCGATAGTGGCGCCAGCGACCGCCTGAGAGGAGCCTGGTATGTTGAAGACGCTGAACTCTGCGACAGGGTTACCTGCTGACTCGCGCAGCAGCTGATACATCTGACAGGCTTCTTGGCCTTCTTCGGCCTTAAAGCATTGGATCTGCCAGTCTCCGTACTCACCCTTTATATACGTTGCATCATTTCTAACCTCAGTTCCGAGGTCGAGATCGAGTGCCTGGTCACTTTGTGCGGACTCACCGTCCGCTGTACCCTCTTCGGTCTGTGTGGCTTCCGTTTCCGTATTTTCCTGCGCGGCAGTGCCTGTGTCTTCCGAGGTTGCGTCGTCTTGTGCGAAGGTCGCGGTGCCTATCCCGAGTATGAAAACGAGGGGCAAGGTACGAATTAATGCAAGCATGGTTTTCCCGTCTGATTGTTCATATGCTCTTACGACTCCAGCTTTGCTGAAACAAAACGTCCCCATCTCAGCATGGCTCGGACGCTGGTTTATAGTGGATATGGCAAGGCTCGCAAGCCTCGATCACCCTAGTTTTATCCCCCCACAAAAGAAAAGAGGCCAACTGGCCTCTTAACTTTTTCTCCCTGTCGGACTGGCCGAACTAATTGAGGCTGACGCTAAGGCAGTTCCACAGAGCCGTCAACAGGAGATTTTCAAAATTTTAACAGCGATTTGAAGGATGAACTGAATGCCGCTAAAACTGGCAAAAAAAGGCCGCACCAATTGGCGCGGCCAGTCTGACAGGGAGGAAGTTGCCCAAGATCACGAGGACATGCGATCTCGAACGACATTAATAGTGGCAGTAAAACGTTAAGTTTGTATGTTCACATCGTGGAAAAAGTTTGACCGAGGGTAATGCATTGGAAAACAACATTTTTATTGGCGGTGGCGGCGTTGAATACGGGGTGAAGCAAGCACTTTCACTCAAGTATGCGAACCGACATGGCCTGATTGCAGGCGCCACAGGCACAGGAAAGACTGTAACTCTACAGATACTTGCCGAAGGTTTTTCCGCTGCGGGCGTTCCGGTTTTTCTTTCTGACGTGAAGGGTGATCTCTCAGGTTTGGCGGCCGCTGGCAGCGAAAACTTTAAGCTTCACAATGCATTTATGAGCCGAGCCGAAACCATTGGCTTTGACAATTACGTATATTCTGACTTTCCCGTGGTGTTTTGGGATCTCTTCGGTCAATCCGGCCACCCGGTCCGCGCAACGGTTGCAGAGATGGGACCGCTTCTACTCTCGCGTTTAATGCAGCTGTCTGAAGCGCAGGAAGGCGTGATGAATATCGCGTTCCGAGTCGCCGATGAAGAAGGGCTCCCGCTTCTTGATCTAAAAGACTTGCAGTCGTTGCTGGTCTGGGTCGGTCAGAATTCAGCTGATTTGTCACTGCGCTATGGCAATGTCTCCTCGCAGTCGGTGGGTGCGATCCAACGCGCTCTTTTGGTTTTGGAAAACCAGGGAGGTGCGGAATTCTTCGCCGAACCCGCGCTAGAGCTTGATGATCTGATGCAATTGGCACCGGACGGGCGCGGGCGCATAAACGTGCTTGCAGCCGATAAATTGATGGGCGCGCCGCGATTATACGCAACCTTTCTACTCTGGTTGCTTTCTGAACTGTTTGAAACGCTGCCGGAGGTGGGTGATCCGGACAAACCCAAACTGGTTTTCTTTTTTGATGAAGCGCATTTGCTTTTCGAAGATGCGCCTAAAGCTTTGGTGGACAAAGTCGAACAGGTCGCACGTTTGATCCGATCCAAAGGGGTGGGGGTTTATTTTATCACGCAGAATCCTGACGACGTTCCGGAAGATATTTTGGGGCAACTGGGAAATCGCGTACAGCATGCGCTGCGCGCCTTCACGGCCCGCGACAGAAAGGCGCTTGAACGCGCTGCCGAAACCTATCGACCAAACGATCGGTTCGATACGGCAGATGCAATTCGTGATGTCGGGGTGGGCGAAGCCGTTACGTCTATGTTAGAAGACAAAGGCGTGCCGGGAATTGTCGAGCGCACGCTGATCCGCCCACCGTCTTCGAAACTCGGTCCGATTGATGAAGCGATGCGCAAAAATATCATCGCAGCCTCGCCAGTAGCTGGGAAATACGAAGCTCTATTGGATCGTAAGTCCGCCTTCGAAATGCTTCAGAAGCGTGCTGAAGACGCCGCCAGGCAAGCCGAAGAAGCAGAAGCAAAGGCAGAAGAGCAATCCGCGGCGGAACGTGAATTTAACGCAGGTCGGCGATACTCAGGTTCGAAGGTTGGTCGGTCGAGTTCTCGCAGCCCGCGCCGTGGAAAGAGCTTTGGGGAGGCGGTCGCTTCGGTTGTCATCAAAGAGTTGAAGGGCACAACCGGGCGCCGGATCGTTCGCGGTATTCTAGGCGGTTTGTTTAAGGGCCGCTGACATTCCTTTAGAAGGATTGTTTAGGTTTTTAGATTTTTTAGGTCATCGAGCAAAGCGCGTGACATTTGGCGTGCTTTCTTAATCCGTCGTTCTGGCAGACCTTTCGTTTCGGCTCTTAGAAGCGCCTCAACTCCGAGAAAGAAGGGTAGTGTAAGTTCGCGTTCTTGCTCGTTCAAACCAAATTCGTATGAGAAAATCTCAAATCCCTTAGCGTCTACGCCAAAATAAGTTTCGCCTGAGATCATCACTCCGCGCCGACCCAAATGCATTAAGAACCGCGCGATGTCTTTGTAAATCGGAATATGTTTCGAGTTGCCGCAATCGATACCGGTCAAACAAGAACGTTCGGCAATCAAATTGTTTGGATGAAAATCTCCATGACAAATTGCATAGCGCCAGTTTTGCCTACGCAGTAGGTGCGCAATTCTATCTAGCTCACCGCTAATCTGCCCTTCAATTCTTCGCAAGTCGGCAAACGCCTGTTTCTCAGATGCCTTTACGGCACGTTTCACCCACAGATTCGTATCTGCTTCTGCTCGGAATTTGGACTTCGATGCATAGACGTTCAACCAACGCGCAGCCAAATGCAACCACTCTAAACGAACTTCTGTCTTGGCCTTTGTGATGACACCCAAGAGTGGGTCACCGGAAACGTAAGCGACAGCGATAACGCCCGATGATACGTCGCATGCAAGTGGTTCGTTTACCCGCAAATGGCCGTCTCGCATGGTGGGCCAGATACGTTGGAGTTCTGTCCAATGCCGTTCGCACTCAGTTTGTCGATCACCGTGATAAACTCGAAAAACGGCGTCTCTTGCTCCTAACTTACCCAATAGAATGCTGCGCTTACCGGGTACCTGCCGCAGCATCCTTGATACATTTGCTTCGGCGAATTTTGGATTGTTCTGCGCGGCTTGGATAAGCCTATCCGCCACCGCTAGCATGACCTCTGGCTCAGGTGAGTGGGCAGCGTCTTCCGTCATGTCGCGCATCTTTTCGTAGTGCCTGCAAAGCGTCAACTGAATTGAACACCGTTTGAAGCAGGGGTAGTGTTATACAACAACGATCAAACGGGCGTATGCAGATGAGCGATAACGAGATTTCGAGTATGTCTTTCGAAGAGGCAATGAAAGCTTTGGAGGAAGTCGTCACAAAGCTTGAAAAAGGTGATGTGGCATTAGAGGAATCAATCGCGCTCTATGAACGAGGTGCGGAGCTTAAGAAGCGCTGCGAACTGAAGCTGGAAGAGGCTGAAGAGAAGGTTCGTGCAATTACGCTCGATCAAGATGGCAAACCGACAGGCACCACGCCCGTTGAGGGACTTTAATGCTATCGGAGGCGTTGGCAGGTAATGCCGCCAGCATCCAAAGATTTTTGAACGAGAAAGTTTCAGGAGATACTGCGCTGCAACAAGCCATGAGGCATGCGCTGTCTGGCGGTAAACGTCTGCGTGCCTTTCTGGTTATGGAAGCCGCTCGTATCCATGGTGTTTCAGAAGAGCGTGCAATGTATCCTGCGGCAGCGATCGAAGCGATGCACGCTTATAGCCTCGTGCACGATGATTTGCCTTGCATGGACGATGACGAGATGCGGCGGGGCGAGCCCACGGTTCACGTCAAATGGGATGAGGCAATGGCGGTTCTGGTTGGTGATGCTCTGCAAGCTCTCGCGTTCGAGTTTGCATTGCACCCAGATGGTGCGGAAGATGCTTACGCACGTGCGGAATTGGGCCGCACATTGGCCCAGTGTGCGGGTATGCAAGGTATGGTGCTTGGCCAAACCCTCGATATAGCCGCGGAAACTGCGGAAGCACCGCTGTCTTTAGAAGACATCATTGACTTACAGGCTGGTAAAACAGGGGCGTTGTTCACCTGGGCTGCCACAGCGGGCGCTGTGATGGCTGGAGCGTCTGTACAGCCACTATGCAACTATGCTCGCAATATCGGTTTGGCGTTCCAAATTCAGGACGATGTCATTGATGTCACCGGGAAGGCAACAGAAGTAGGCAAAGCTGTAGGTAAAGATTCTGCAGCTGGAAAAGCGACATTCGTTTCTTTACTGGGTTTAGATGAGGCCAGAAAACGCGCAGCAGCTCTTGCTGACAACGCGTGTGAGAGCATTGATGTTTATGGCGCAAAAGCGGACGCACTAAAACAGCTCGCGCAATTCATTGTAACACGCGAACTATGAGCTCAACAGAGTTGAAGCGCATCACGAAACCAGGAAACTGAGCTCGAATTACGACAATCAGCCGTCAGGATCAGCGCCGTCGTCCGCATCGTCGCTTTCGTTTACAAAGACCACGTTCACTGCTGGTCGTTGCACCTCTTGCGAAAGTGCATCTGCAAGCGTGGCAACACCGTTTCCAGCATTTTGGATGACCGTAACGCCAAGCCAAACTGCACCAGCAGTCAACACCACGTAGTCTACAGTGATTGCTCCTTCTTCTTCAGCAAAGAAGTTGCGAATTCTTCCAACCATTTTTTCCCCCGGCATACGTTATGACGGTAATGTCGTGATCTCTGCGTTTTTAGTTTTCATTGTAGTAACAACGCAGTTAACCGCTTCGTTGAAGTCTCCAACGGCAGAGGCCTGCATTTACAAGTATCTTCTTTCGACCATCTGAAGGGCCGTTTTGACTTATTTATCTTCTAAGTGCTGATACTCAATCACGTCAGACGATGTTCCAATGGGAGAATCCGCGGTAGAAGTACTCACTCTTTCGGCAAGACCGAAAGTCGCGTCACTTGCTGTCGCGATGGCAAGGCAGCTAAGGCAAACAATACTGACAGTCAGAACGACCCAGTCGGCGCTAATAGCACCGCGTTCCTCTTTCAGGAATATTTTGATCTGCTCAATCATACTCCGATCTTTCATTCGGATAAACCTTGCACCATCACTACACACAAACGCTTTTGTTGTTTCAACTTTTCTAGCGCGTCTGGTGTTTCTACATCGTCGTGTGGGACGAAATTGCAAACTAATTGAGGCAAAATTGTGACAAATTCCCTTGGTGAGCGGAAAATTGCTTTGTTTAATTGACCTTTGGATGAGCACCTTTGCCGTCATATCAACCATAAGTACAATTCCGGAAAACTGTATACGGACCAGAAACTTAGCTGTTGTTTCGAAAAATTGAGCAAAACCGTCAACAGTTGTTTCAAAAGCCGCCGCAAATCATACTTATCACTATGTATGCACTTATCTTCACAGGGTTGTGTGAGATCACGAACGACACGGACCTTCGTGCAATTTACAAGGCGAAGAAGCTAAAGGAGAAATCAGTGAAACGTCGTGACATTATGCTGGCTGGACTGTCTTTCGCGTTTTGCGCTCAAGGTGTGAACGCATTATCAACGACAGCTGGAGAGTTGGAGGTAACGCGGATTACGGGTGGGTTGGATCAGCCCTGGAGTTTTGGGTTCCTACCGGACAACAGCGTGGTCATAACAGAGCGGGTTGGCAATGTCGTTATTTTTACCGGCGCTGGCAAACGTAGACTCTCGGGCATTGGAAGAGTTGCGCCAGGAGGACAGGGGGGATTGCTTGACGTACTTGTGCCCTCAGATTTCGCACAAACCCGAACGCTTTTTTTCAGCTATTCAAAACCACAACGGGGCGGGAAAGGCACTGCGGTTGCGCGCGCTCAACTCTCAGAGGATGGGTCCAGCCTGAAAGACTGGACGGTCATTTTCGAAATCAAATCTGGTTCGAGTGGCGGGCGCCACTTCGGCTCACGCATCGTAGAAGGACGCGATGGTATGCTCTATGTCACCGTGGGGGATCGCGGTGACAGGCCTTCATCTCAGGACGTCTCTCGCGAGAATGGGTCAGTTTTGCGTATTACCAAAGACGGGCGCATTCCATCAGACAACCCGCTCACGAAAACCAACGGCGCTCAACCTGCCATATGGTCTTGGGGACATCGTAACCCTCAGGGTGCGGCGCTTGATCTTGATGGTAATCTGTGGGTAGCCGAACACGGTGCCAAGGGTGGCGACGAGGTCAATTTCATCCGTAAAGGAGCCAACTACGGCTGGCCGGTGATTTCTTATGGACGTCACTACTCCGGGTTCAAGATCGGGGAGGGAACAGCAAAGGAAGGCCTTGAACAACCTGAATATTATTGGGATCCATCAATAGCGCCGTCGGGCATGATGTTCTACTCTGGAGCGCAGGTTCCAAGGTGGCGCGGCTCGCTTTTCGTTGGGTCTTTGAAATTTGACTACATTTCGAGACTATCCAGGCGTCCGATGAAGGAGGTCGAACAAATCCGCATTCCAGGCGCGGAACGTATACGTGATATCCGTGAGGCGCCTGATGGCTCAATCTGGGTGCTGGCAGCTGGCAATGGCTCGCTTTACAGAATGTCAAAGTAGATCAAGCGTCGCGCCACTCACCTGGTTTTAGTCCATCGAGCGTCCAGTCTCCTATCCGCCAGCGGATTAAACGTAATGTGGGGTTGCCCACATGTGCCGTCATGCGCCTGACCTGACGATTGCGTCCTTCTGACAGTGTAATGCGCAACCAGCAATCTGGTACAGTTTTGCGAACGCGGATTGGTGGCATTCTTGGCCATATGTTGGGAGGGTCGATCAGTTCCACTTCGGCAGGTTGTGTCGTACCATCTTTTAACGCTACGCCGGTTCTGAGAACGTCAATTGAGGCTTCATCTGGAAGTCCTTCAACTTGCGCCAGATAGGTTTTTGCAGTGCGGAACTTGGGATTGCTGATCTTGGCCTGAAGCTTTCCGTTATCCGTTAAAACGAGCAGGCCCTCACTATCACGATCTAGTCGACCTGCCGGGTAAACCTTTGGTATTTCAATGAAATCGGAAAGCGTGGTGCGAGGGGAATCCGTATTTGCCCGATCGGTGAACTGGGATAGAACATCAAAAGGTTTATTGAACAATATAACGCGGGTCATGCGACCGCGTCAGTCATTGTCAAAACTAAACCGTGCTGCATCTGCTGCCGCACGTCGAATAGCACCCGATTTATGGACGGTTTCCATAAATTCCGCTTCGGGATCGCTGTCGTAAACCACGCCGCCGCCAGCCTGAATGTAAAGTTTGCTGTCTTTAACAACCGCCGTGCGCAGAGCGATGCAAACATCCATATCGCCATTAGAGCTGAAATATCCGACACCGCCGCCGTATACGCCACGCTTTTCCGGCTCTAACTCATCAATGATTTCCATTGCTCGTACTTTGGGCGCCCCTGACACCGTACCAGCAGGCAAACCAGCCAAAAGCGCAGACAGGGCATCATGATCCTCAGAAAGCTCACCCACCACATTTGAAACGATGTGCATGACATGGCTGTAACGCTCGATAATGAATTCTTCTGTGGGTCGAACGGTCCCAATTTTTGCTACCCGTCCCACGTCGTTGCGCCCCAAATCCAGCAGCATCAGATGCTCAGCGAGTTCCTTTGGGTCAGCGAGCAGGTCCTCTTCGTTCGCGCGGTCTTCATCCGGCGTGGCACCGCGGGGTCGCGTACCAGCTATAGGACGGATCGTCACCTCACCGTGCATCACGCGAACCAGGATTTCCGGGCTTGAGCCGACCACCTGAAAGCCACCAAAGTTGAAATAGAACATAAACGGTGAAGGATTGGTGCGTCGCAGAGAGCGATAAAGCGTGAATGGCGGACGCGCGAAGTCTTGCGTCCAGCGTTGACTTGGTACGACCTGAAAAATATCTCCGGCGCGGATGTATTCTTTGGCCTTTTCTACCGCTGCCTTGTAGCCCTCTTTGGTAAAGTTCGATACAGGCTCCGCATCGCGATCCGCCTCCCCCAAATCACGGGCTTGCTCTGGCAACGCGCGCTGCATATCACGCACCGCGTCCATCACTCGTTCTGCAGCTTGCGCATAGGCCGCGCGCGCCTTTTGTCCATCTGCAACCCACGCTGGAGCGACGACAATCACCTCGCCCTTTACCCCGTCAAGCACGGCAATGACCGACGGGCGCTGTAAAACCGCATCTGGAAGGCCAAGCACATCCGGATTCACGTCAGGAAGATGCTCTACCAAACGGATCATATCGTAGCCAAGGTAACCAAACAGGCCGGCGCTCGCCGCGGGAAGATCATCCGGCAGATCAATCTGCGACTCTGCCAACAACCCACGTAGTGCGTTTAAAGGACCGTCATCTTGATCTTCAAACGCGTCTGGGTCGAACCTCGCTTTGCGGTTGATCCGGCTTTTCCCCTCATGGCATTGCCAGATCAGATCGGGTTTCATACCAATAATTGAATAGCGCCCGCGCACTTCACCACCGGTGACGGATTCGAGCATGAAAGCGTCACGCGCCGCGCCGGTCATTTTCAGCATAAGCGAAACTGGCGTATCTAGATCAGCCGCGAGCCGGGTGTAGACCAATTGATTATGGCCGGCTTCAAACCCTTTTTCAAAATCTTCAAATGCAGGCGTCAGCTCCACCGGTCCGTCCTGCTTCTACTGGAAATTGGTATGAACGGCCTGTAGCGCCGCGTCATTGATCGTAACTTCTGCATCGCGACCAAACTCTGTAATCAAGACGTTGAAGTAGTCATTGGCTAATCCTGCCACTGCCTGATTATCGACGATATCAAGCAGCTCACTCAGGTCGTCATCCTCAGGATCTGGCCCTTCTATTGATGCCACGCGCAATACGAAAATTCGGCCCGAACCTTCAATTATTCGTACGTCGCCTTCCTCCATCCCAAAAACGATCTCAACAAACTCAGCAGGAGCTTCGTTGATGATGCCGCGGCGCGTAATCATTTCAGATGAGGTCAATGGCAATTCACTTTCTTCAAAGCTTGCGCCGTTGCGCAACTGCTCAACGTTCGGAGCGACCTTTTCTGACAAGAGCTTGGCAATCTGCATATTGTCCCAAGCTCTTTCGACTTGTTCTCGTACTTCATCCAGAGGACGAAGGGTGGGTGGCAACACCTCGTCGAGTTGCAGCGTTATAATGCTGCCGTCGTCCAACTGTTCCACTTCTGGAAAATCATCGACGCTGATCGCTTGGGCCAAAGTGTTGAACCTGGGCAAAGCCGAAGGACCTGTGTTCACATCTGGGTGCCATTCAATCTCTCCCAGCTCAAGATCAGTCTCCTTCGACACGTCTTCAACGGTGGCACCACCCGCGAGCAGATCATCGACCACCTCAATTTGTTCAAGCACGAACTCGGTTGCTTGCTGGGTGGCGGCGCTCACACGTAACTGCGGCAACGCTTCTTCAAACGAGGTTTCTTGGGCGTCTAAAAC
>JBCDDS010000039.1:0-26101 GCA_039180185.1 Pseudomonadota bacterium
GAGGATGTTATTTTTGCCGGTGCTGCCACGCGACCTGCGCGCAACTTTGCTGAGGTTTCTGTTCATATCGATAACAAAGACCGTCTTGCACCTTCAGGTTTCAACGACGCGGACCATCTCGAGATCGTGCGTCGGATCACGCGAGACGTGGGATCCGCCTATAAGGTCAACGGTAAGGATGTGCGTGCGCGGGACGTGCAGATGCTGTTTGCTGATGCGTCCACGGGCGCGCATTCTCCAGCGCTGGTTCGTCAAGGCCAAATCGCCGAGCTCATCAATGCAAAACCTACCTCGCGGCGGCGTATTCTTGAAGAGGCTGCTGGTATATCTGGGCTTTATCAACGCCGTCACGAGGCAGAATTGAAATTGAAGGGAGCCGAGGCCAACCTCGCCCGCGTCGACGATGTAATCGAACAGCTTGCTAATCAGTTGGCCCAGCTGGTTCGTCAGGCCCGACAAGCCGCACGATACCGTCAGATCGGAGAAGAGTTGCGCCTGGCCGAGGGTTTGTTGCTTTATCGCCGTTGGAAAGAAGCCGACGCCGCGCGCGCGGTAGAAGACGCTGGCTTAACCGAAAGTACGAAAGAGGCAGCACGTACAGAAACCGCGGCGCGCGATGCGTCTGGGCTGCGCGCGCGTGCGGATGATGCTTTGCCACCCTTGCGCGAAGAAGAAGCGATTGCATCGGCGGCTCTGCAACGGCTTCAAGTCACGCGCGACACGCTTTCTGAACAAGAAAGGTCAGCGGCGACCAGAATAGACACATTGAGGAACCGAATTGGTCAGTTGTCGCATGACATTGAGCGTGAAGAACAGCTCAACGCTGACGCTGGGGCGACGATTTCAAGGCTTGAGGCCGAAGAAGCCGGTCTAGCAGAAGCTGCTGAGGGGCACGGTAAGAAGCTCGAGGCTGCAGGGCAGGCGGCGCATGATGCCTCAACGGTATTGCAGACACGAGAAACCGAACTCGCCCAGTTGACCGAAGACGTTGCACGTCTGGCTGCAAGGCACCAATCTGCGCAGCGTTTGGTTGAAGACAGTAAAACGTCACTTGAAAAATCAGAGACTGAGGCCTCGCGGGCTCGGGACGCAGCCAAAGCCGCGCAGGAGACCGTCGAACAGGCCACTAAGGAGTTCGCGACCGCAACAGAGATTGAAGCCAGCGCCGCGCGCACCGCTCAAAATGCCGAGGCAACACTTGAAAAAGCGGATGACGAGCGCGGACAGGCACATGCAAGAGAAGCAGACGCACGGGCCGAACGTTCGGAGGCAGAAGGCGAGGTGAGTGCACTTTCAGCCGAGGTTTCTGCGCTGGCCCGTTTACTCGATAGAGACACAGCCGAGGGCGGGCAAATACTTGATCTGTTAAAGGTTGCATCTGGATATGAGAAAGCGCTTGGCGCTGCACTTGCGGATGACCTGCGAGCGCCAGAAGTTGTGCAAGATGGTCCATCAGGATGGCTGGCCTTGCCTGAGTATGGAAATGCTCAAAGCCTGCCGGGCGGGGCAAAGCCACTCGCCGATCATGTCAGCGTAACGCCGGTTTTAGCGCGACGTTTGTCTCAGATCGGACTGGTTGACGCAGAAGAAGGTCCACGACTGCAAGCGCAACTTCAACCGGGACAGCGGTTGGTGAGCGTCGAAGGTGATCTTTGGCGGTGGGATGGCTATCGTGCTTGGGCCGAGGATGCACCATCTGCAGCAGCATTGCGACTTGAACAACTCAACCGCTTGGAAGAGCTCAAACAACAGCTTTCGCACGCAACGGCGCGCTCGGAAGGCGCGGCTCAAGCGCACGAAGCGCTTAAACAGCGTCTTTTGGATTTAACCGAAGCAGATCGTGAGGCACGTGAAGCGCGCCGCGCGGCCGATGCCGCAATGGCTGAGGCCAGCCGAGCTCTTTCTAAAACTGAGGCGGATCGAAACCTTGCCCGGTCACGTCTTGAAACGCTGGGCTTGGCTGTGAGCCGTCATGTGGAGGAAGCTAAAACCGCGCAAAATATGCTGAGAGATGCCAACAAATCGCTCGGAGAATTAGATGACCTTGATGCTGCACGCGCGCAGATTGAAGATATCAAGCTGACTGTAGAAGCCGCGCGGATGACGATGATGACCAAACGCTCAGCGCATGATGAGCTGCGCCGCGAAGGTGAGACTCGGGCAGATCGTGCAATTCAGGTTGAAAAGGAATTGGCCGATTGGCGTGGTCGTCTTGCGACAGCAGAGAAACGTGGTGAAGAACTTGCGCGTCGTAAAGCCGAAAACGAAGAAGAGTTGGTTTCGGCGGAGCGAATTCCCGAAGAGTTGACTCAAAAGCGGCAGGGGCTCGCCACAGAAATTCAGGCATTGGAGGCGAGACTCGCCGATGCGGTTGATGTTCTGTCAAAGGCCGAGGCGGCCGCGCGTGATGCAGTGACCGCTGAGCGGGAAGCAGAAAGGCTCGCTGGAGAAGCGCGCGAAAACAGAGCGCGTTTTGAGGCGAGATCGGAAGCAGCGAGAGAAGCCGTTGCAGCGGCTGCTGCGCGCATCAATGAAGAGCTTGAAACCACGCCTGAGAAGCTCGTGCAAAAACTGGACGTAGACCCAGATGCGATGCCCGCATCTGACGCTATTGAGGCTGATGTAAACCGATTGAAACGTCAGCGCGATGCGCTTGGTGCCGTCAATCTGCGCGCAGAAGAAGATGCGCGCGAAGTTGAACAAGAACATGCGTCTCTACTGGAAGAGAAAAACGACCTTGAGGAAGCCATTCGTGCTCTACGTCATGGTATTGCTTCCCTCAACAAGGAGGGACGAGAACGGCTGCTGACTGCTTTTGAGCAGGTCAATTCCAATTTCTCTATGCTGTTTAAACACCTCTTTGGCGGAGGCGAGGCCAATCTTGTCATGGTGGAAAGTGATGACCCGCTCGAGGCAGGGCTTGAAATCATGTGTCAGCCACCGGGTAAAAAGCTTTCTACACTGAGCCTGCTTTCTGGAGGTGAACAGACGTTGACCGCGCTGGCGCTCATTTTTGCTGTGTTCCTCGCCAACCCAGCACCAATCTGCGTGCTCGATGAGGTCGACGCGCCGCTTGATGATGCCAATGTGGCACGCTTCTGCGATCTGCTTGATGAGATGTGCCGTCAGACCGAAACCAGGTTCCTGATAATCACCCACCATGCCGTGACCATGAGCAGAATGAACCGGCTCTTTGGTGTTACAATGGGTGAACAAGGGGTCAGTCAGCTGGTTTCGGTCGACTTAAGTAAGGCTGAACAGATGGTGGCCTGACGCGACTAGTTCTGCGAGCATATCTGTTCTTTCGAGCTTTCGCGCTGCCTAAGGCAGGCGTGTTGGCAATGTTGGGAACAGGAACCCCAGGAACTATCGGAGCAGAGATTGGTTTGACGACAGCAGATTTAGTTGTCGCCATCCCTGCCGTAGTATGCCTATCTTCTTCTGCGGGTTCATGTATCGTTTCGCGCCCAATGAGGATCGCGATGAGAATTAGCGCCGCGCCGGGTAACAAGCCAGGACCAGGGTTTTCGCCCAGCAACCCCATCGCGATCATGATCGCAGCCAAAGGTGCAAATGACGTTGCAAGTGTGATCTCCGACGTGCGTGCGTACTTCAACGCAAGCGTCCACGTTACCTGACCCAAGACCAGCACGATAGCGACGTAAATCCAGACATAGCTCCACAAAATCGGAGCTAGCAGGTCAGCGAAAACATCGCGCCCAAATATCATCAGAGCAAGGATGATGTAGAACACGGTGCCAATAATGGTTCGATAAACAGTAAAAATGCCAGTTGGAATGTCGCGTAACCCTTTGCGAGATACCAAGGTCGAAGCGATGTAAGACATCGTGGCACCGACCGCTGCCCATTCACCATGTCCAAGTGAGAACATTGCGTCACCGTCGCGCATGCCAATCACGACGAGCGCACCAGTAAGTGCAACCAGCCCAGCGATCATTGCGCGCGGTGCGAAGCGTTCATTCAGAATCAACCAAGTAGCCAGTAAGAACAATGGTGGTTCAATACGACTAATCAGTACTACGTTTGTCACGCTGGTGTAGGTGAGTGCGTAAAAGAATAGACCAGGTGTCAGTGCTGACGATAAAAAGGCGGATAGGGTCAGTACCCTCCAGTCTTTTGCATGAAGGCTTTTGACATTGGCTCTTGTAAGGTCACGGCGAAATAAAAGAGCAATTGGTATCACCGAAAGCAAGGATCCCAAAACCAGTAGGTTGGAGTATGTGATCGCATTGTGACCGGTTGGCAGGATGTTTTGCTCGCCGATATCAACAAGCATCGTGACAACTGAGTTCGACGACGCGTAGATTACCACCGCAATCCAAGCAAAAACCACGCCGAGTTTGCGCAAAGACACTTGTCCTGTCTTGCCGGCTGGTGCCAGTAGATCGTTCGTTACGTATGCCAAAGTAAACCCTGTAGAAGATCGCGGGGTCATCACACCCGCTGTGCAAATGCAGTACGGGTAAGTTAGGAATCCGGACCTGCGCTCGCCTTAAAAACAAGGTCAAACTTTAGTGAGGTGGTGTGATTATAAATTTAGAGGTTCTGTCCGCCAGAGTTGTATTTTCAACCCGCCGTGTTGAATGGGCTTTTTGGCTTGCAGAAAAGGTAACTCAGTTGCCATTGCGAGGCCGGGTTCGGACGTCACAAGACCTACACGCCATCCACTGAATTGATTTAGAATGGTTTTTCCCAGGGATCCGTACAGCGCGTATAGCAATTTTCGATTACCGATACGTCCGCCATATGGGGGGTTGATGACAATCAGTCCTGGCTGGGTTGTTGGCGGCAGAACATCACTGATGACATGCTTGTTAAAACCTGTAATTGCGCTCACGTTCGCGCGACCGGCGTTTTCAGTTGCCATTTTGATCGCACCTGCGTCGCGGTCACTTCCAAAGAAATGGCGGCCAACATCACGCGAGATTGAGGAGCTGCGCATGTTTTCCCAAGCCGTTGCGTCGAAACTCGTTAGGTTTTCAAATGCGAAGGATCGACTGCGCCCTGGCTGCAACCCTCGGGCGCGTTCGGCGGCTTCTATAACAAAGGTGCCCGAACCGCACATTGGATCCAAAACCGGCTCTTCGCCGTTAAAATTGCATTGGCGAAGGAAGGCCGCAGCAAGCGTTTCGCGCAAGGGCGCTTTGCCGGTCGAAAGTTTATGGCCGCGTCGATGTAGCGGCTCGCCTGAAGTGTCGACGCTCAAGGTGCAAAAGTTATCCTCTATGCGGACAGAAAGCCTCAGATCCGCGGCTTTGCTTACTGGCGCGCCAAAACTTTCCACAATAGCGCGTTCGATCCTCTGTGCTGCAGCACCCGCGTGATAAATCTTTGACCGTTTGCAACTGACCTCGACCTTGATCGGTACATTTGAGCGAAGCACAGCGCTCCACGCGAATTTGCGGGCCCTCTTATCGAGTTGCGCTAGATGAAAAACGGGAAAGCTACCGATGCGAGCCAGAACACGGCTTGGACAACGTAGTGAAAGATTGGCACGCCATACGTCTTTCCAGTGCCCCAAAAATCGCACACCGCCTGCCACGACTTCTGGATTAGGAAAACCCAATACGCGGGCTTCGTCAGCCACGACTGTCTCTAGGCCAGGTATGGAAACGAGAAAAATCTCGAATGGTTCAGATGTCATAAACGATTGAGCAGTGCAGCTGTTGGCCAAGCATCCGCCGGCATGCCGAGCTTTTGCTGCACATCCTGCACCGCTGCTCGCGTACCAGCACCTAGAATACCATCGATTTTGCCGACGTTGTAGCCTCTCGCAGCGAGTTTGCTTTGCAATTGCTTCATTTGCGGTCCTGTGAGGCCCCGGTCGGGGTTGCCCGCATTGTAAACTGGGGCTCCTTCGAGCCGGTTGGCAAAATAGGCAGCTGTCAGGACGTACACAAAGCTCTGGTTCCATTCAAAATAGACCCGGAAATTGGGATATGCCAGAAATGCAGGCCCCTTGCGTCCCTGAGGCAGAATGAGACTTGCCGGAAGGTTGCCTGAGATGCGGCCGTGACGCGGTTTCACGCCTTTTGTGGCCCACTCTGAAGCAGGCAAAGTCGTGCGCAGACCGGTTTTTGACCAATCAAGGTTTTGCGGAACACTTACCTCTTGCAGCCACGGTTCGCCTTTGCGCCAACCCAGAGAGCTTAACATTTTTGCGCCGGACAAAAGCGCGTCGGGCGCGGAGCGTTTCAAATCAACCCTTCCATCGCCATCACCATCGACACCGTTCTCTAAGATGTCTTTTGGCAACATCTGCACCATACCAATCTCGCCCGCCCACGCTCCAGTTGTCCGGTTGGGGTCAAAAACACCTTGTTCATAAAGTTCCAAGGCAGCGAAGACCTGTGGCCGGAAGAGTTCAGGTCGACGGCAGTCATGCGAAAGCGTCACGAGGGCGTTGAGCGTGTTAAAGTCGCCCTGAAATCCGCCATAATCCGTCTCAAATGCCCAAAAAGCCAGGAGTACGCCTCGGTTCACACCGTATTGGGCTTCTACCGTATCAAAAACTCGATCAAACTGTTTGGCTTTCTTAACGCCGAGGTTCAGCCTGTTCGAGCTTATCAATCGGCGAGAGAACTCGGTGAATGGTTTCTGAAAAACGCCCTGACGCCTATCGGCTGCGATCACGTTTTTATCTTGGCGCACATTGGCAAAAAACGCATTTATGCTGTTGCTTGAATGTCCGCGTGCAACCGCCTCGTTCTTAAGACCGCTGACAAAATTTGCAAAGCTGCCGCCGCAAGCTTGGGCTGCAGCGATGTTTGCGGTGAAGCAAAAGGCCAAGGCGAGCGCGTATCTCATGTCAAACCTCATAAAATTGCTTCATCCTTAACACAGCAGTTGTCTGAAGCGCTTAATTCTTTCTTAGCCGCGTTTTGACCAAGCCGTGCGGGGAAATCATCGACTGGATTAACCCAAGTGTAATGGCTTCTCGCCTTCTATTTTGCGCTTTTCTTGCCGCCATGGACATTCTTGATCGCTTGTACCAAGTCCTTTTTTAAATCGAGAAAATCGCGAGAAATCGTTGTCTCTACTCGTCCAACGAGCACGTAATCCCATCCTAGTTTCCCGTGATCCGGCAAAATATCTTTAGCAATTTCGCGCAACCGTCGTTTTGCGCGGTTGCGTTGGATCGCTCCACCTATTTTCTTTGAACATGTAAATCCTACGCGTATGTCGTCGCATTCATCGCGACGTTGACGTGCCTGCAAAACTAAACCAGGCGTTGTCGCACGATTTGCATGGGACAGCGCTACAAAATCGTTGCGTTTGGTAAGTATGACTAAAGTTGATTGCATCGCTCCCGCCTTATCCCTTGCGTCATTCGCAGGGCTGCCAGGTGGAGCAGCTGGCGCGGGTTACGCGCTCAGCGACTTACGGCCCCGCGCACGGCGTGCGTTTAAGATCTTCCGACCTGCTTTTGTGGCCATGCGTGCCCGAAACCCGTGGCGGCGCTTTCTAACCAAGTTGGACGGTTGAAAGGTGCGTTTCATCGCTCCGATCTCCAGATTTATGAGTAGGCCTCAAGAATCGCGCCTCACCCATCATTTCGTTCGAAGCTCGGTCTATAGGCAGGCCAGCATGTTAAGTCAAATGCATGATCCGCAAATTGCAACAAAAATACTCAAAACGAGCACCTTAATGTTACAAACCTATCGATTTTATAGTTTGACGCGCGGGAAAGTATCACCTGTATTCACTCAAGCGTGAGACAGCTGGTCTACGGTGAAATGATTACGCATCTAGGGGGCAAGCACCATTAGTAACGGATCGAGAGATATGGAAAAAGTAGATAAGCAGCCTAAGCCTTCGTTCATGCGTCATCTTCCACTTGCAGCAATCTTCATTGCAGCCGTAGCTGGCTACTTCACTCTGGGAGATTATCTTTCGTTTGATACACTCGCGCAGAACCGTGAAAGCCTTCTCGGTTTTCGAGATGATAACTTCGCGCTGATGGCTCTGATTTTTGTGGCGACTTACATTGTGGTGGTCGCGTTTTCGCTGCCTGGCGCGGCAGTGTTATCACTGACAGGTGGCTTTCTGTTCGGCTTGCTTATGGGAACGACATTCAACGTGCTTGGTGCGGCGACGGGCGCAATTCTTATCTTTTTCGCGGCGCGGCTTGGTTTGGGTCAAACGCTTGCTGCAAAAATCGACAGCTCTGAAGGTTCAATGAAGAAGTTTACTGACGGTCTGCGCGAACATGAAATCAATGTTTTGCTTTTGATGCGTCTCGTCCCGGCTGTTCCATTTTTTGTTGCCAACCTTTTGCCTGCGCTTGTGGGTGTGCGCCTGTTCAACTTTGCATGGACAACGGTGGTCGGCATCATCCCTGGTGCGATTGTATTCACCTGGATCGGTGTAGGTTTGGGCGAAGTGTTTGATCGCGGCGAAAACCCTGACCTTTCGTTGATCTGGGAGCCTCATATCATCGGCCCAATTATCGGTCTCTGCGTGCTTGCGGCGCTGCCGATTGTTATCAAAACGATCCGCGGCAAAAAGGACGCCTGAACCAATGAAGACCCTCAAGACTGACTTGCTGGTGATCGGCGCTGGCTCGGGTGGCTTGTCCGTAGCTGCCGGTGCATCACAAATGGGCGCGAATGTGGTTTTGCTCGAAGGCCACAAAATGGGTGGCGATTGTCTTAACTTCGGCTGCGTTCCGTCGAAAGCGCTTATCGCCTCGGGCAAGGCTGCTTATGCGCAGTCTCACGCCACCCAATATGGCGTGGCCAATGCCAAGCCCAAGGTGGATTATGCGGCGGCTAAGGATCACGTGCACGATGTAATTGCGACCATTGCACCGCATGACAGCGTGGAAAGATTTGAAGGCCTCGGCGTCAAAGTCATCCAAGAATATGGCGAGTTTGTATCGCCGACAGAGGTTAAAGCAGGTGACACAACCATCACTGCGCGACGCATAGTGATTGCAACCGGCTCTTCGCCGTTCGTGCCGCCTGTTCCCGGATTGGATAAAGTCCCTTACGAGACAAATGAAACGATTTTCGACCTTCGCGAAAAGCCAGATCACTTGTTGGTTGTTGGTGGTGGACCCATTGGGATGGAAATGGCACAGGCGCATTTGCGCTTAGGCTGCAAAGTAACGGTGATCGAAGGCGCAAAGGCACTGGGCAAGGATGATCCGGAGCTAGCAGAAGTCGTTTTGAATAAACTGCGTGAAGAAGGTGTTGTTATTGAAGAAGACGCCATGGCCAAGGAAGTGCGCGGCAAAGCAGGTGCGATTGAGGTTGAGGCGCAGGATGGTCGTGTATTCAAGGGTTCTCATTTGTTGATGGCAGTAGGACGCAAAGCAAATATCGACCGGCTCAATTTGGAGGCGGCGAACATTAAGACGACACGAACAGGCATCAAGGTCGACGAGAGCCTAAAAACTACAAACCCTAAGGTTTTTGCGATAGGTGACGTAGCTGGTGGTCTACAGTTCACACACGTTGCGGGCTACCACGCCGGTGTCATCATTCGTTCTGCACTTTTTGGTCTACCGGCGAAAGCGTCGCATGCGCATGTTCCATGGGCCACGTATACCGATCCTGAACTTTCGCATATTGGCCTCACGGAAGCGGACGCGCGTAAGAAACATGGTACAGACCTTGAAGTCGTGCGATTTGAGTACAGCGGCAATGACCGCGCGATTGCGGAACGCAAGACCGATGGCCTTATAAAAATAATGGTTGTCAAAGGTCGCCCAGTAGGTGCGTCGATTGCGGGAGCGCAGGCAGGTGAGCTTATAAACCTTTGGGCCTTAGCCATTGCAAATAAAATGAAAATGAAGCAAATCGCTGCTATGGTCGCACCCTATCCGACCTTGGGCGAGATCAACAAACGAGTGGTCGGTGCCTACTTTACTCCTCGTTTGTTCGAAAGTTCCAAGGTCAAAACAATCGTGCGGCTAGTTCAGCGCTGGTTGCCATAAAGACGGTGGGATGACCAAAGAGATTTTGCAGTCTTTCAAAACTCTGTCAGGGCGTTTTTTGCTTCTGACGGTGATCTTTGTAATGCTGGCAGAGATTTTGATCTTCGTACCATCGGTCGCAAGATATCGCGAAGAATATCTCATGGACCGGCTGGAGCGCGCACAGATTGCATCATTGGCGCTTCTAGCGAACGATCAGATTTCTGAAGACTTGCAGGAAGAACTATTGGTCAATGCAGGTGTGTTCAACGTAGTTTTGCGTAGAGATGAAGCGCGCCAACTTGTGCTAGCCTCTCCTTTACCGTCACCGGTTGCTGAGACGTTCGATCTGCGTAACGCTTCAGCGTATGAACTGATCCGCGATGCCTTCGCGCGTATGGGGAAGCCAGAACCGGAGATTGTTCGAGTCATTGGCGATCCCTCTGAAAGAGGGGGTCTGCTTATCGAGGTGACCCTGATCACAACCGAATTGCGCGCCAGTATGATCGACTACGGCTTGCGCATTCTGGTTCTGTCGGCCGTGATTTCAATCACGACAGCCGTAATGCTTTATCTTGCAGTGCGGGGGTTCTTGGTCAAACCGATCAAAAATGTCGTTGGCGTAATGAAAGGATACGCCGCAGCGCCAGAGGACGCGCGCCTGGTGATCAAACCTTCTTCGACGACAACCGAACTACGCCAAGCCGAAGAGGCTTTGCAGTCCTTGCAAACACAGCTCACCTCGGCTCTACGACAAAAGGAACACTTAGCGCAGCTTGGAGGCGCTGTTGCGAAGATCAGCCATGATTTGCGCAACATCCTTACCTCCGCACAGCTTTTCACTGATCGCATCGAGACCAGTGAAGATCCTTTAGTGAAGCGTATGGCGCCAAAGCTGGTAAACTCGATCACACGGGCCGTTCGTTTGTGCGAGTCCACGCTCGCCTTTGGCAAAGCAGAAGAACAGGCACCGGCGCTTCGCGAAATCCTATTGAAAGAAATTGTGGTTGATTTGTTGGAGAATGAACGTGTCGCAGTTGGGGAAGCCGACATCATTCTCAACGAAGAAGTGGCAGACGATCTGATGGTCTACGCTGACCCTGAGCAGCTTTATCGCGTGATGAACAATTTGGTGCGCAATGCACGCAACGCAATAGCGGGCAGCGCACAACCGGGAGAAATCACGGTGCTGGCCGACCAGCTTCCAAGCGCTTCAAAAATTAGAGTGCGCGATACCGGTCCGGGCTTGCCGACAAAGGCGCGAGAACACCTTTTCCAACCTTTTCAAGGTGGGGCGACTAAGGGTGGTACGGGGCTCGGTCTTTCAATCGCGGCAGAACTGATTCGTGGGCACGGAGGCACGTTAGAACTTGAAAGCACAGACGAGACCGGAACGGTTTTTTCAATAACGCTTCCACGAGACCAGGCAAGCGGTGCTTGACGTGTCCAGATCAAGTCAACAAGCCTCTTGCAAACATGGCTGCTTAAGAATAGTGGTCTGCGACACGGACCGATAGCTCAGCTGGATAGAGTACCTGACTACGAATCAGGGGGTCGGGGGTTCGAATCCTCCTCGGTCCGCCACAAACTTCCATATTTTTCTGTGGTGTGCGTTTGCTGGGCGATTATCGCGAGGTTTCAGGGACATAGTTGGTGGGTGGTCTGACAGAGACAGGGGATGACGTGCGGAAGGTACTAATTTCAAACGCTAGTCTCTGTTTGCAGATGGCGCGGCACGAGTTTGGTTTGGATGCTTTAGAGTTTGGCGAACTGGTCGTTTTGCGCCTGCCAGTATGCAGGGAAGCCCGTTTTGATCGGATAATCTGAATTGAGCCCAAGTGGGCGCTCGCTGGTTGAGATAGCCTCGAGAGCCCCAGGTGCAAGCATGGCGAGTTCGACAACTTCTTGCGCGCGACGCTTTGAGACTTTCTCTGTTTCGACGATCTCGATGAAGGTTTTGCGACCCAGATTCATAGCCATCCAGCTTTGCGCGGTGACTACATTGCGCACGAGCTTATGGTCGACCTCTTTCGGCGCGGCGCCCGGATGCAACTGTAATTCAACCCCGCGTTTGCGCATCTGTAAAAGAGCGTTGAACTGCAGAGCTTTCGAAGCGATTCGCTCTTGCCTGCACTCAAGGAGTCGCGCCAAAGTCTCTCCGCCAAGCCGCAGTATAATAACGTCAGTACTCAGATCTGCACGTTGGATGATAACAAGGTACAGCTTTTGTCTTTAGTCGATTGCCGCCCGTACGCTATGCGGCTGCCAGCTAAAAGCGTCCTGGATCTGCGTGATGGAGGCGCCCGACTTGCGGCTCAGAAATTTCAATAGCTGCTGCTGCCTGCGCGTCTTCTCAGTCGTTCGCGTTTCTAGGGCCATTGTTCTCTCCACGCTTGGGCAAAGGTCGATCCCTCGCCCGGTACTGAGTGGAACCCGACTTTCACGGGTATCTGCGACAGTACCGCTCCAAGCCGCTTACAAGTCCAGTCATTTGTCGCCTTTCTTCAGCATGTCCCCCAACACCGTTTGCAACCGAACCACTTCCGCTAAACGCAGTCCCAAATCCTCATAGAGCTCCCATGCCTGACCAAACGTCGCCCCAGCGCCCTGTCCCATCGAAGCAACACCCGCAGCATCTTTATAGGCCGCCGTCAAGTCCGCAAAAACCTGCCCAATACCATCCCGCGTAACCATTCCCCGACAAACGCTTACAAGCGCCAGGAAGTCCAGTCGTTTCCATAAGAAGGGCAGAGGCCGAGCCTTCGCTGCAGCGGCGCAGATGCAAGGCTTCGATCAACGAGCGGACCTTCGTTGGATATACAAACTCCCAGAGAATTAGAGTTCGAGAAGATGTCTAAATTAGACGAAGTATAGGAAGAGCTCGCAACGCTGCTCTGCAATGTGAGCGATTGGTTATCCGATCCTTCCTTGGATCAACGGCTGAACATCACACGAGTACGCTGAACATCACACGAGTACGACGTGAAGGCCCTAAAGTGTTAAGCAAGTACCGGCTTTAAAATCAACTATACGACCTGCGGTTCTGACATTCGTATCGTGATTCAAGATATTGTTCGCAGTCGGTGATGCTTCGACTCCGGTTTTGCTCGTGCCGTCGCGAGTAAAGCCTTGGAGCTGCAAGGTGGTGCATGCGAATTGCTCCAACTGGACACTTTCGTCGAGGGCAAGGTTCGTCACGTCGTTACTGCTGACTTTCAAGCAGAACAGGTTCGTCCCATCTGCGATACCCCAGCCTGATTGCGCGCGGATGCCATGTGCGGAAAATTGACCGGGCGTGTTCACTACATTGTTGGCAATCGTAGCTTCGTGCGAAGCGGTACCACCAGCAGCATTCGCCTCAATGCCGAATAAATTGAACCGGATGATTATGTTGTTGTCGATCAGAACGGCCGCACTCGGTCTCAGGGCCGGTGAAGAACCGTTCGAAGGTACGGTGATGTCGTTGGAATCGGTTTCATTGATGATGTTATTGGTAAACCATGCAGTCAAAACCGTTGACTGCTCAACTCCCAAAGTGATCAAGTTATTGCTTAAGTCATTGAAATCGTTGTCATCAAGAATGACGGTGATGTCCAGAACCCCGGCACCGCTGGCATACACTTCCAGCCCGTTGTTGATGTTTTCTATCGCGCTGCCCGTTAGGTTAAGTGAGTGTCTGCACATCACGCTATCGAAAAGAGAACACAGCTCTTTCCTGATCTTTCATCAACACCGATCCGGATCAATCCAGGATCGCCATAGGAGAAAGGTTACAACGAGCGCTTCATCGGAACACTACATCGGGAAGTTCTGAATGCTAAATGGTTCCATACTACCAGATAAGCCCAGATCGTCATCAACCATGGCTCCGGTAGTACAATCGGGTTCGGACTCATCAAGCCCTAAACATGCGCGCGCCTATTCCAGAAAAATTGCTCAAACGCGGCTCATAGAAATGAGGCTGGACACTCGCAGATGTACAAATCTAAAAGAGCGCGTTAGTTCAGTGATATTGCGGTTTCAGGGGTTTGTTGGCAGGAACGTTCTATGACCGTTAAAATAAATCGAGCAAGCTTATTGAGACTGCTGTTAAGCAGCTTCATCATTATTGGCGCGTTATCAATATTCACTTTGGATACATTAGAAAGCTCTAGAAACGACTTTAACTTCGCTGATCTGGACTTCATTTTTAAGGCATTTCTAGTCGTTTCTGCGATTTTTGCATTGTTGATCTTTGTATCAAAAGTGCTTCCTTCGAAACTAGCATTTGGCGTGCGCGTTCTTACCGCGCTGGCATTTGCGGCGGCGGTTTTTTCCGTAAACTGGGCGATGGTTGAAACATTCATCCTGCTGCCGATGATCGCGATTGTCGCGATCTGCCTCTTAGCCGCTTATCTGGCCTACATCGTTCTGGAATTGGGTGCGAAAGCGCAAGGATTCGTTGCGGTTTTCGTGATCGTCTTGTTTGTAATCTCTCCAGGCGCGGGTTTTCTCGGCATCTCGCCTGCTTGGTTTTTCGATGGATCTAGTAAGAACGAGGCAGACCTGAGTTCGAACAAAACAGAGTCAGAGCAGAATTCGGAATTTCTCGATGATGCAATCATAAATTTCGACACAACGCCAAATGTCTACTTGATATCTTTCGATTCAATCCAACCAAAAAGCTTGACCTCACGGTATATGGGCCTTGACGAGGTAGGTTTTCATGAGCCGATCTATACTCGTATGGATCGCTTGAAAAACTTATTCTCAGTCGGAGCGTATACGAAAGAGTCCATGAATGCCATTTTGACTATGGACATGAATGAGTATTATAGCGCCGGGGACAAACGATATACTTTCTACAGCGGCCAGTTAGACAGCAGATTAAAAGCAATATTTCGCGCCAACGGATATACAATTAATACTGCTTACGAGACTAGATCATTTGGGCCGGAGAAAGGCCCATATGTAGATCGTTACCATATCTATACTGAACAAGTATCCGCTGCCTGCAAATTCAACGACAGTAAATTCCGCAACATTTCGTTATTTGGTCTTTGCGGTATGCTTGATAACGGAATGTTGACGTTAAAACGTCAGACCAAAGAACTTGGTTTTCTTGATTTTATTTCGTTTGTTGCAAGTCAAACTAGGCCACAATTTTTGATTGCTTCAATTTACTCGCCCGGGCACACGAAAAAGGATTTCTCGATAGAAGATGAAGATGACATTGCCGAATTCCATGAGTTTTATATTAGAAGGTCTTTGACAGCACGCGATACGTTGAATCAAATGCTCAGTAGGCTTGAAAAAGAAGATCCCAACGCGATTTTATATGTATTTGGGGATCATGGTCCCTACTTAACACGTGGGCCTTATTTTGCGCAGTTCGAAAAGGACCCACAGTTTTTCGTACAGGATCGGTTTGGAATTTTGGGCGCGATATTCCCAAAAGGCCGTTGTTCAACCTACGTTGATCAAATAAATCAACTGCCGGTAACGATGAGCGTTCATGGTGCTGAGGCCATCCTGAAATGCGTGACAGCAGGACGTTACGAACTACTCGATCAGGATTATAGGATCAGATCAAGTGTGGAGGGCATAAGTGATAAATTCGAGGACTATGCATATGAATAATAGCAAGAGCTTAACACTGTTAGCCATTGCAATTTCTTTGGAGCCCTCTGCGGCGTTTGCGTATGTAGACCCGGGATCAGGTAGTGTGATCGTTACCACCATCTTGGGTTTCTTTGCAGCGATTGCTTACACTTTCCGTAAGTATTTCTATAAACTTAAACGCGCAATATTTGGCGGAAAAGACGTCGAAGAACAGAGCCGATCACTCGATGATTAAAGCAAATGGTGGATCATTCCGTGATCCTAGCAGCCGCGTTTACACGATTGGTTCCCAACATGGGGCCAGTTTTTCGGTCTATCGCGGTGTCGACGATGAAACGCTCCGAAATTTCAAAAAGCTAGCGGATGAGCCCTTTTTCCAGCAACTCATCGACGAAAAGCGTGTTGTGCGGAGCAAGCTCTGCACACCTGACGACAAGATAGCCCAGAGTATTCTAAACGAGGGTTGGGCGGGTGTCATAATGCATGAACCCGTGGCTTTTGTTTCTTATGCCTACGAGTGGCCGTTCGCGATGCTCAAACGAGCGGCTTTACTGCATTTGCGTATCTTGACCGACGCTTTGGAGGCTGGGTGGACAGTTAAGGACTCAACTCCATTCAATATTCAATTTGTTGGGACCAATCCGATTTTTATCGACATACCATCTTTCATTCCTTGGCAGGAAGGAGAGCCTTGGGTTGCGTATCGTCAATTCTGTTGTTGTTTTCTAACACCGTTGATGATGCGTAGCCATTTAGGCATCGATCACCTTCCCATTTCCCGGTCCTATCTAGACGGTGTTCCTCCTGTCGAGGCGGCAAACTACTTTCGTGGCTTCTCTCGTTTTAAACGCGGCGTCACTAGCCATATTTTGCTGCCTGCTCGCGTTGAGCGGCGTATTGAGGCGCGCGAACGCGATGACGTGCCGGCAGAGGATCGCAGCAAACGCAAGGTGAGCAAAAAATTCGTCCTTGCTCTGGTCGAAAGTATGACGCGATTGGTGAAGTCCCTATCCGTAGACATTACACATACGGACTGGTCAGAGTATGACCAAACGCATACTTACAATGACGCCGAGTTTCAGAATAAGAAAAGCTTTGTCGAAGATTTCGTACAAGTCAAAAAACCGTCCTGCATTATGGATATCGGCTGCAACACAGGTACGTTTTCCAAGATTGCTGCCGACCACGCCGATCTTGTAATTGCCGCAGATGGCGATCACGACGCTATTCAGAAATTGTTTCTGCATGAATCAAAGCATTCGGCGCACAATAACATCGTCCCGCTTGTTTTGAATCTGTCGAACCTATCTCCCGATCAGGGTTGGGCAGGTCAAGAGCGTTCCTCCTTCGATAGTCGTGCCAATCCAAACGGTATTTTGGTTCTGGCACTCGTTCATCACATTCGGATCTCTGCCAATATCCCGATGCCTATGTTTCTGGATTGGTTGCGTTCATTTGGGTGCGACATCATCATCGAGTTCGTGGACCGGCACGATGAAATGGTGGTCAAGTTACTCCAGAACAAAGCGGAACAGTATCTCGATTACACTAGGGAGAATTTTGAGCGAGAAACCAAAGACCGCTTCGAACTGATTACATCAAAAGAACTCAAGGGTGGTAAGCGCATAGTCTACCATATTGAGCCCAAGTGATAGCCGATATCGTTTCATGGATTTTTCTGCCGGTGATCTATCCGATGGAGTTGGTATTCAATCTGCTGTGGGGCGTGACGGGATCGGCAGGAGGATCGATTATACTGCTCGCGCTGATCATTTCCATTTTGACAATTCCGTTGAAAAGAAAAGCGCGACAAGCAGAAGATAAGTTCTTTGCACTCAAACGCCAGGTAGACGCAGACGTTAAAGAAAAGGCCGCGGGTCTCAAAGGGGAACGTCGGTTTGAAGTGATCGAGAAAGTCTATGAAGGCCATAGCTATCATCCGATAAAATCGATCATCGCCGGTGCTTCATTCGTTGTTGTTTTGCCCTTCCTCATCTCAGCCATTTTCATCTTTGGTGATGCTGACTTTCTCAAACAGGTAAGCTTTCTGTTTGTTCGCGATCTATCCGTTCAGGATGGGCTTCTATTCGGATTAAATTTCTTACCCATTTTGATGCTTGTGCTCGGGATCGGAGAAGCTGTTTTGCGGTGGCGCGGACAGCGCGAACAGCTTTTCCGTTATCTGATAATTTCTATTATCCTTTTTGTATTGGTGTACCCGCTGGCATCCGGTTTGATTACCTACTGGATAAGTATGAACTTTTGGACTGCGATGATCTTCTATTTTGCAAACCGACAAGTTCCGCAGAAGACATAAAAGGCTTTGGGTGTTCCCCTCGCTGCGTCAAGCTCTTGCCCGCTAGATCAGTGCCACAAAATGCGAGGTTCAAAATCATCGATGGCATCAGGCAACCTATGCCAGGAATTCCTCGCCTTTTTCGCACTTGTAATCCAAGTGTTTTTGGCGCGCTTTCTAAATCTACGACTTAAGCGGTTATACACTGATATCACGTGTATTTTCTCTGCATATGACGCAAAGTACCATAACAAACACGCAAAATTACAAAAAAGATAAACTAAGGGAGATTCGAGGGAGCTTAAAAGAGACTGGTTCGCTCAGGATTGGGTGCTCCGCCGCATACCCTGTCTCATTCTGACAGAACTGTATTGGCTGCAATATCACTTGATTGACAACAATTGAACAAACGTTTAAATGTTTGTCATAATGGAACCAGATCTTCGCCTCGATCAGACGACGGAGCTCGCCGAAACTTTCGGCTTGCTTGCTGATCCGACACGTTTGTCGATTGTCATTGCTTGTATGAATCAGGAGCGATCCGCAGGTGATATTGCCGATACGCTTGGCTCATCGGCATCCCTCACAAGTCATCACCTGCGATTGCTTCGCTCTGCCCGTATATTGAAGTCCGACAGACGCGGGAAGCAGGTTTTCTATTCGATGGCAGATGATTGTGTGCACAGCGTCCTGACGATCATGATCGAGCACCTCTTCACCCATAACCACAACGACAACACTGCAAATTAACGGAGACACACAATGCCAACGGTAACTCATCAAGTATGCGCTTGCGACACATGCGTCTGTATCGTCGATATCAATGACGCGATCACGAAGGACGAACAAAACTACTGCTGCGATGCATGCGCAGATGGTCATCCTAACGGGTCCGGGTGTGGCCATGCAGGGTGTGCCTGCGACGCGTAGGCTATCTCGGATAGCCGCGAATAAGCCTGAGACAATGAAAAAGCGCGGGGTTTTGCCGCCCTGCGCTTAGCAAAAGGGGCCGGAATGACCGGCCCTTGATTGTTCGATGTCGCGCGGATTACTCGAGGTTGCGTTCGACCTCTTCGCGCTCGAAGATTTCGATCACGTCGCCCTCGCGAATGTCCTCGTAGAACTCAAACGCCATGCCGCATTCCTGGCGGGACTGGACCTCTGGCAACTCGCCCTTGAAGAGTGGGGACCTTTGATTATACCTTCTAGGACCACCGAGTAACCGTGCAGTTTATGGGCCTCGGATCAGCGATCTGATTTTGTTTCTGCAGCGCTTGATTCTAGACACATCCAAAAACCAGAAATCGACGCACTCAGCTTGATCAAATCACCGGTCCTTGGGAGAGGCAAGGCCGCGCTCCACTCTTTGTTTCCGCACTAACTCAGATTGCTCTTGTCGGAAAAGGAATTCTTGGCTCAGGGCTCTAAACCGAAAAGCCCCGCCGCAATAACCATTAACATGTAAAAAATTCCAATTATCGTTGGGCACCACGTTCGGCGAAGCGGATTCTTATCAGTGTACCAATAAGAAGTGGCGAACTTCTCTCTCGGTTCAGCCTGTGACTTCCACCATACGTACACGCCCAACATGTAGAGCAAGTACATGCCAGGCAGACTGAACAAAAACCAAAATACTACGCCGCCGTGTATCATGCTGACTGATGTTATCGTTGCGGCTCCAAATTAAAAGAGCCTGTGTGGTGACCGGCTCTTGATTGTTCGATGTCGCGCTGATCACTCGAGGTTGCGTTCGACCTCTTCGCGCTCGAAGATTTCGATCACGTCGCCCTCGCGAATGTCCTCGTAATTTTCAAACGCCATACCGCATTCCTGGCCGGACTGGACTTCTGGTACCTCGTCCTTGAAGCGTTTCAGCGTTTTGAGCGTGCCCTCGTGGATCACCACGTCGTCGCGCAGCAGACGCACACCGGCGGAACGGCGCGCAACACCTTCGGTGACGAGACAGCCCGCCACACGGCCGACGCCGGTAACCTTGAACACTTCTTTGATCGTCGCGTATCCGATGAAATTCTCGCGGATTTCGGCGCCAAGTAGGCCAGAGGCGGCCGCTTTCACATCGTCCACAAGGTCATAGATCACCGAGTAGTAGCGGATCTCGACACCCTTCTGGTTTGCCGTATTGCGCGCGGGCGTGTTGGCCCGGACGTTAAAGCCAAAGACTGGCGCGCCGCTGGCCTCGGCCAAGCCGATATCGGATTCCGTGATCGCGCCCACACCGGAGTGCAGCACGCGCACGCGAACCTCTTCGTTGCCGATCTTTTCCATCGCCTGCACGATGGCCTCGGCGCTGCCTTGTACGTCGGCCTTCACCAGGATCGGCATTTCCTTTACGTTCTCGTTTTCCTTGGCCTGAGCCAGAAGCTGTTCAAGGGAAGTTCCGGCACCGGCGGCGGCCCGTTTGTCTTTGGCGGCCTTCTCACGATAATCAGCGATCTCACGCGCCTGCGCCTCAGTGTCGACGACGTTGAGCACGTCACCGGCCTCTGGTGTGCCGTTGAGGCCAAGAACCTCAACCGGAACCGACGGGCCGGCCTCTTTCACGCGGTTGCCCTGATCATCGATCAAAGCGCGAACCTTACCGTATTGCTCTCCCACGACGAAGATGTCGCCCTGTTTCAGCGTGCCTCGCTGAACCAAAACCGTTGCGACAGGGCCGCGACCCACATCGAGCTGTGCCTCGATGACGGCGCCTTCAGCGGCACGATCAGGGTTGGCTTTCAGCTCAAGGATTTCCGCCTGAAGCGCGATCGCCTCAAGCAGCTCATCAAGGCCCTGCTTGGTAATGGCCGAGACCTCAACATCTTGCACTTCGCCCGACATCGCCTCAACGATCACTTCATGCTGGAGCAGCTCGGTGCGGACTTTGTCCGGGTTGGCCTCGGGCCGGTCCATCTTGTTGATCGCAACGATCATTGGCACTTCGGCGGCTTTGGCGTGGTTGATCGCCTCAACGGTTTGCGGCATGACGGAATCGTCGGCCGCAACAACAAGTACAACGATATCAGTGACTTGCGCGCCGCGTGCTCGCATCGAAGTAAAGGCCGCGTGGCCTGGAGTATCGAGGAAGCTGAGCACTGTGCCGCTGTCGGTTTTCACCTGATAGGCGCCGATATGCTGGGTAATGCCGCCAGCCTCTCCCGATACGACTTTGGTCTCGCGGATGGCGTCGAGCAGAGAGGTTTTACCGTGGTCGACGTGGCCCATGATAGTGATGACCGGCGGGCGATCCTTAAGATCGCTGTCCTTGTCATCCACGGTGTCGATCACGTCTTCAACGTCCGAGTCGCTGACACGGGTAACCTTGTGGCCGAACTCTTCAATGATCAGCTCGGCCGTATCGGCATCGATGGATTGGTTTTGAGTAACCATCATGCCGTTGTTCATCAGCGATTTGATAACATCGCCCACACGCTCTGCCATACGGTTGGCGAGCTCTGAGACAACGATCACCTCTGGCAGCTGTACTTCTCTGACGATCTTTTCACGTTCCTGCGTGCCACCCATGGCTTTTTGTCGTGCGCGCTCCTGCTTCCGCTTCATAGCGGCCAGGGATTTCTGACGTCCACCGTCGCCGCCAGCCAGCGCCTGGTTCAGCGTCAGTTTGCCTGAGCGGCGTCCGCCATCATCGCGGCCTTTGCCTCCGCGATTGCGATCATCGCGCTCACGCTCCGGTGCCTTGCGCGCCGGAGCCTGTTTGGTCTGTCTTTGTGCAGGCGCCTCTTCAGCAGGCGCAGCTGCAGCCGCAGCAGCTTGCTTCGCGGCGGTCTCCGCATCACGCTTGCGTTGTTCTTCTTCATCAGCTTTAGCGCGGGCGCGTTGCTCTGCTTCGCGTTGTTCGCGTTCCTTTGCCTCGGCCTCTTCACGGCGACGGCGCTTTTCATCTTCGCGCGCCTTCTCAGCCGCCTCGCGCTGGGCGCTTTCCTCGGCCTCGCGCTCTTTGGCGGCGGCGAGCGCTTTCATCCGGCGCTCCATCTCAGCATCACTGACACCGCCAGGACGTTTGGATGCATCCCCACCGGTAGGTGCAGCCGTGGTTGCCGACGCCGCACCCGGTTTTGGCTTGACGATGCGCTTGCGTTTGGTTTCAACCACGACGTTTTTGGTGCGCCCATGGCTGAAGCTTTGCTTAACGCTACCAGACCGAGGTCCGCCGCGTACGCTCAAAGTCTTCTTTCCGTCGTTGTCACTCATTCGGTTTCATTTCCTTTTCTCACGGGGCTTTCCCCGCTCGAGACGCGCAAGCCTTTCAGCCTTGCCGCCTCCTCTACAACACGTTGACACAAACCGCCAGCCGCTAGTGCCGCATGAATTGTGCTTTGCCGCCCAAAAGCTTGCCCAAGTTCGTCAGCGGTAAGCCAACCAATCCAGGAGCCACCATGGGGCGTGCTAAGTTTCGATTTACCCCTGCCGGAACCGTCGCTGGCCTGTATCAAAACGCGCGCTCTCTCCGTGAGGAGCCAGTCCTTGACCTTTTCGTAGCCGGCCACGGCCTGGCCGCCCTTTCGGGCCAAACTGATCAGATCGACCACGCGGCGAGCGAGTTGCGTTTCAACCAGCGCGAGCAGATTTTCCGGCACGTTGACCGACTGCTTCGCCGCACGGCTGAAATGGCCCTTATCGCCCGCTTTTTCAAGCGCACTGCGCGTGGCAGAGACCCAAATACCGCGCCCCGGGAGCTTTTCGGCAATATCTGGAGCGATCTGACCTTCTGGGCCGATCACAAAACGGATCAGCCTAGCCTTCGGTCGCACCTCTCCCGTGGCAATGCATTTGCGTTCTGGACCGTTGGTTCGATCCTTGGGCTGACCACCGCGCCCCATGTAAAGCCCTCAGAGGCCTGAAAGGATCAGGCCTCGGCCTCCGCTTGGGGGGCGTCTTCACCCGTTTCCTCGGTGTCTTCTTCGGTCTCCGGTTGCAAATCATCTGGATCGACCCAGCCGAGCATTACCCGGGCCGTCATCACCATGTCCTGAGCCTCTTCGAGCGAAACTTCAAATGGCTCAAGAACACCGTCATCCTTCACACGCTCGCCATCGACCGTGGTCCATCCACCTGCCAGTTCCCAATCGGCACATGTGGCGAAATCTTCAAGTGTTTTCACGCCGTCCTCGGCTAGCGCTACGCACATTTGCGGCGTTAGGCCCTCGAAGTTAATCAGGCTATCCTCTGCACCCAGACCACGGGCTTTCTCAAGTGCGGCCTTGGCCTGTTCTTCAAGAATATCGCGCGCCCGGGCCTGAAGCTCTTTGGCGGTATCCTCGTCCACGCCATCGATCACCAAGAGCTCGTCGATTTCGACGTAACCCACCTCTTCAAGATTTGTGAAACCTTCGGAGACCAAAAGCTGGGCAAAGAACTCGTCCAGATCGAGCGTTTCCATGAAGAGATTGGTGCGCTCTTCGAACTCTTTCTGACGACGTTCGCTGTCCTCGGCCTCGGTCATGATGTCGATGTCGAGATTGGTCAGCTGGCTGGCCAAACGCACGTTCTGGCCGCGACGGCCAATTGCAAGGCTGAGCTGGTCCTCGGGTACGACCACCTCGATACGCTCTGCATCCTCGTCCAAAACCACCTTGGTGACCTCTGCCGGTTGTAGCGCGTTCACCAGGAAGGTCGGCTGATCCTCGTTCCATGGGATGATGTCGATCTTCTCACCCTGAAGCTCGTTCACCACCGCCTGAACCCGGCTGCCGCGCATACCGACACAGGCCCCGACAGGGTCGATCGAGTTGTCATAAGAGATCACCGCGATCTTGGCCCTGCTCCCCGGATCCCGCGCTACGGCCTTAATCTCGATGATGCCGTCGTAAATCTCCGGCACTTCCATCTTGAAAAGCTCTGCCATGAATTCCGGCGCGGTACGGCTCAGGAAAATCTGAGGGCCGCGCGTCTCGCGGCGCACATCCTTGATGTAGCAGCGGATGCGGTCATTCGGGCGATAACTTTCGCGGCCAATCTTCTCGTTCCGGCGCAGCATCGCTTCACCCCGTCCCACATCGACGACAACGTTGCCGTATTCCTCGCGCTTGACGATACCGTTAATAATGGTACCCGCGCGATCCTGGAACTCTTCGTACTGACGATCCCGTTCTGCTTCGCGCACCTTCTGCAGGATCACCTGCTTTGCGCTTTGTGCCGCGATCCGGCCCATATCAACGGGTGGGACCTCTTCGATGAACTGATCGCCCACTTTAGGGTCGTCCAGATACTGCTTGGCCTGCTCGACGGTGAATTCAGCCTGATAATTTTCAAGCTCTTCATCCTCAACCACTGTGCGCACGCGGGTGAAGGTCGCCTTGCCGGATTTGCGGTCAATGCTGACCTGAATATCCATCTCAGCGCCGTACCGGCTCTTGGCCGCCCGTGCGAGGCTTTCCTCCATCGCCTCGATCACCAGCGAAGGATCAATCATCTTTTCCCGCGCCACTGCCTCGGCAGTTTGCAACAGTTCCAGCTGGTTGGCTGATGTAATTGCCATCTTTTAAGCCTCCTCAGACCCAGTCGTCTCTATATCGTCAAAATTGTCTTCGTTTAGCGCACCAGATGCCTTGCGCGCCTTCAGCATTTCTTTGATCAGCTCATCGGTCAGCACCAGCTTGGCCTCGGAGAGCCAGTCGAACTTCAACCCGATGGTGCCTTCCTCGACGTTGATCAGAACCTCTTCATTCTCGACGCCCGCAAGCATGCCCTTGAAGCGTTTGCGCCCGTCGATCAGCTCTGATGTTTCAAGTTTGGCCTCGTGCCCTTCGAAATCCTCGAAATCCTTCAGGCGCGTCAGGGGCCGATCGATGCCGGGGCTGGAGACCTCAAGCGTGTAGGCGTCGGTGATCGGGTCCTCGACATCGAGCGTGGCGCTCACCGCGGTGGAAATATCAGCGCATTCGTCAACCTCGATGCCACCATCGGGACGCTCCGCCATGATCTGTAAGGTTGCTGTCTTGCCACCCATAAGCCGCAGGCGCACAAGCTCAAACCCCATGTCTTCGATGACAGGGGTGAGGATTTCGGCCAACCGCCGATCTATCGCAGATTTGGCAATCAGATCGTTGCTCATGGGTCTTTGGTCTCAGGTTACTGGCAAAAAAAAACGGGCGCGCGGCCCGTCGATGTTTCCCGGTGGAGCGTCAGGTTTGGACCCCAGCGCGCCGCTGTTGAGAGGCATATACGCCTGATGGGGTGAGTCGGCAAGGGGAGACTTGAATTAAGCCGGGCTAAAAAGAATGCCGCCGGTTATCTCCGCTTCACTAGCCTGTCCATAGCTTTCACCAGTTCCGCACTGATCCCCGGCTCTGAGAGGGCGTGCCCGGCAACCGGGATGATGCGCAGGTCGGCTTTGGGCCAGAGCTTTGAAAGCCGGTGAGCGGCGTCAGGAGGACAGATCATGTCATAACGGCCCTGCACGATGATACCGGGGATATGGGTGATCTTGTCGATGTTGTCGTATATGTAGCCGTCTTGCCCCAGAAAACCGTTATTCAGGAAATAGTGGTTTTCCAGCCGGGCAAAGGCTCGGGCGTAATCGGCGGGGCTGTCGCCGCTCTGACCGTTGGACTGTACAGTGGCGAGAGCGTTTTCCCAAGCGCTCCATGCCTTGGCATAGCGCAGCTCCTCTGCTCGGTTGCCCGAAAACAGTCGTTTGTTATAGGCGCCGATTAAATCGTCGCGCTCGTCCTCGGGGATCAGCTCACAAAACCGCGCCCATGTTTCCGGCCAGAACCGCCCGGCGCCGCCGGCGTAAAACCAATCAAGCTCTGCCTGGGTCATGGTGAAGACCCCGCGCAGCACCAGTTGACGCACACGATCCGGGTGGCTTTGCGCATAGATCAGTGCCAGTGTCGCGCCCCAGCTTCCGCCGAAAACAATCCAATCCTTGATGCCAAGTTCTTGCCGAATCCGTTCAATGTCGGCGACCAGGTGCCAGGTTGTGTTGTGCTCCACGCTGGCATGCGGGCGTGACCGTCCACAGCCGCGCTGATCGAACAGAATGATCCGGTAATAATCAGGATCGAAATAGCGCCGCATCGCCGGGCTGCAGCCGCCCCCAGGGCCACCATGCAGTACGATCACAGGCTTGCCTTCATGGTTGCCCGATTGCTCCATGTAGACAGTGTGACCATCGCCCACATCCATCATCCGACGATCGAAGGGTTCAATCGACGGATAAAGAAATTGTGCTGCGGTTTTTTGGCCTGCGAACTTGTCCATGAATGACCTATATAGAGCGGCAGACCCAAATGAGCATA
>JBCDDS010000040.1:0-26003 GCA_039180185.1 Pseudomonadota bacterium
AGTCCGGAAACCAGCCTTCGCACAACGTCAAACCGCGGGCGGCGGTGCGGGCGCAGGTATGGGTTCGGCTCATCTCTTTTGTCGGCCTTGGTCTGTCGATCGTGCTGTCCTCTCGCTCCAGCACGCCGCGGGGCGCGGCAGGAGGCCAGATATGACCACCACTTCGATCAGCGAATTGCTGGTGCGGCGCAAGCCGGGCTATGCGCTTGAACAGGCATTCTACACCGACCCGGACGTGTTCCGGACGGATATGGAGACGATATTCTACCGGGACTGGCTCTTTGTCGCGCCAACCTGTGATCTTCCGAAACCCGGAAGTTACATCACCCACCAGGTGGGCGATTACGGCGTGATCGTCGTGCGCGGTCAGGACGGCGCCATCCGCGCGTTTCACAACTCCTGCCGACACCGCGGATCGGTTCTGTGTAAGGCCTCAAAGGGGACAAACCCCAAGATCGTTTGCCCCTACCACCAGTGGACGTACGAACTTGACGGTCGGCTCCTCTGGGCGCGCGACATGGGCGAAGACTTCGACGGGAGCAAACATGGACTGAAACCGGTGCATTGCTGCGAACTCGCGGGGCTCGTCTACATCTGTCTGGCCTCTGTTGCGCCGGATTTCGACGCCTTCGCGGACATGGCCGCACCGTACCTGGCGGTGCACGACCTGAGCGACGCCAAAGTCGCACATGAAACAACCATTATCGAGAACGGCAACTGGAAGCTCGTGTGGGAGAACAACCGTGAATGCTACCATTGCGGCGGCAACCATCCTGGCCTTTGCCGGTCTTTCACCGATGATCCGACCATCACGGGCATTGAGGAAGGGGTGAGCCCACCGCATCTGCAGGCGCATTTCGACAAGATGGAGGCGCAGGGATATCCGTCGCAGTTCCGCATGTCGGAGGATTTGCAATACCGCCTTGCACGGATGCCGCTTCTGCCGGGGGCGAAGAGTTTCACGATGGACCTCAAGCCTGCGGCGGCAAAGATCCTAGGCCGGGTTCAAGACGACACCGCCGGGACACTTCTCAAGTACCACTACCCGACGACCTGGAACCACTTCCTGCCGGATCATTCGATCGTCTTCCGGGTAACGCCCCTGACGCCGACGACCACAGAAGTCACGACGAAATGGCTGGTGCACAAAGACGCGGTCGAAGGCGTGGACTATGACCTCAAGCGCCTGACCGAGGTGTGGATCGCGACCAATGACGAAGACCGCCAAGTGGTCGAGGACAATCAGAAAGGGATCAATTCGCCCGCCTACGAGCCGGGCCCTTATTCGCCGATCCACGAGACCGGCGTTATGGGTTTCGTCGATTGGTATTACAACACGATGACCAAGCGGCTCGACCCCGTTGCCGTTGCGGCGGAGTAGTCCCATGAATGACATGTCCGGCGTTCCAGCCCGCGCCATCTGGTCGGATGACGAGATGCTCGAGTGCGTCTCGGTCATTCCAGAGGTGCCGAATACAGCGACCTTCACGTTCCGAGCCCCGTCCGGTGCGCTTTTCGATTTCCTGCCCGGGCAGTTTCTGACGCTGGAGATCTCTGCGCCCGGTGGGACCGTGCACCGCACCTACACGATCTCCTCCTCGCCCTCGCGGCCCCGGTCGATCTCGATCACGACCAAGGCGCAGGGCGACAGTATCGGGACGCGCTGGATGCTCGACAACCTTGCCCCGGGTGTCAGGATCAAAGCGCTTGGGCCGGCGGGGCTCTTTTCCCATCTGAACCACGCAGCCGAAAAGTACCTCTTTATCTCCGCCGGGTCTGGCATCACGCCTATGATGTCGATGACCACGTTTATGTTCGATCTCGGCAGCGAGCCCGATATCGTCTTCGTCAATTGCGCGCGCAGACCAGGCGAGATCATCTTCCGCGAACGGCTCGAACACATGGCGTCCCGTGTCCCGGGCATAGACCTGAAATGGGTGGTTGAAACGCCGGACCGCTACGCGCCTTGGACAGGGTATCAGGGTCAGTTCAATCAACTCATGTTGGGGCTGATGGCCCCGGACTACCTTGAGCGAGAGGTATTCTGCTGTGGGCCCGAACCCTTCATGCAGGCCGTCCGCGATGCCCTTCAGGGCTTGGGCTACGACATGGACCGCTACCATCAGGAGAGCTTCCATGCCCCGGTGGAAACCGAAGCAGATGCCCCTGAGCGTGATGATGTGGTCCCGGACGAAGACACCCGGGCAGAGGTCACATTCTCCGCCTCAGGCTTGACCGCAAAGGTCGCAGAGACAGAAACCATTTTGGCGGCCGCCAAGGCCAATGGGCTCAACATCCCTTCGGGATGCACATTTGGCGTTTGCGGGACATGCAAGATCCGCAAGACACACGGCGAGGTCCACATGGTCCACAATGGCGGCATCTCGGATGACGACATCGCCGAGGGGTACATCCTCGCCTGCTGTTCCAACCCCATTGGCAAGGTGTCGGTCGATGTGTGAGATTGAGACCTGACCATAATGGAGAGCTCTCATGATTGACCAAGCGCCAAATCAATCTCCACTCTGGATGGTTGTTCTTGTCGCAGCCGCCATATTGTTCAGCTTTGCGCTCGCTTGCGGCATGCCCTTCGCGGCCCTGGGCGCTTTGGCCGCTCTCACACTGCCCGCTCGGGACGCGCTGGTTTTGGCAGTCCTCGGCTGGCTTGCCAATCAGGCGATCGGGTTCGGCTTTCTCGGGTATCCGCTTGACGCCATGACCCTGACTTGGGGCGTGGCACTTGGGTTCTCCGCGCTCGCCGCAGTCGTCGGAGCGCTTTTTGTCCTGCGTCAGATGCCCCGCGGCACGCTGCCCTCGCAGCTCGGCCTGGCCTTTGTTGCTGCCTGGGCGGCACAACAGGGCACCGTATTCCTGGCAAGCCTCGTGCTTGGCGGCACGGCAGGCGCCTTCGCCGCATCGGTCCTCTGGTTCATCTTTTGGACGAACGCGCTGGCGTTCATGGTTTTGCTCTGCCTTCAAAGTGCCGGAGCGAAAGTCGGTGTCGCGCGGCCCATGCAACAGCGGGCTTCTGCATAGCAGTTTGCCCAGGCAAAGGAGGCATGCGGGAGATCATTTTTCAACAGGCAGACCGTGGTTTCCGGCTGATGATGCAGCGAGAGATTTAAATCCAGAACCGGTAGCAAAGCTCCACAACGTACGGAGCAGCATGATGTTGGCAAGTTACAGCCTGACAGGCCTTTCTGCCCACAACCGAACTGATAGTTCAGCTTCGACAGAAAGAGACACCTACGAATGATCGTTTTGGTGGCGAGCATTGCGTCTGGGAGAATGCCGTGCCGCAGATGCATGCAAATACTGCATCAGCAATAGCCGCATTTGCACAAGGCCGGTTTGTCCGCGTCTTTGCAATTCAGAAACGGCGCCGCGAAGGTCGGTGTTGTTGCGAAACGCATGATATTTGCAACGCGCCCGAAAAGCCCACAAAGTAAGCTGTTTCGAGTGGTGCGTATTTCCGGTGCGAAAACAAACTGGCACTGATATGATCAGGACATGCTTATCGGGTATGCAAGAGTGTCGAGCCGCGGGCAGTCGCTTGATCGTCAGATCGGCGCATTGAACGCGGTTGGAGTCGACAAAGTGTTTCGCGAAAAGGTGTCTGGAACGTCCGTCAAAGGTCGGCCGCAGCTCGAACGAGCGATAGATGCACTTGGGGCAGGGGATGTATTCATCATCGCAGAGTGGGATAGGGCGACTCGATCCATGATTGACGGCATCGGCATTATTCAAAGGATCGCTGATCGCGGTGCCAGTGTTAAGGTTCTCGACAAGCCCTGGCTCGATCTGACGACGCCGATGGGCAAGGGCATCCTCGCGTTTCTTTCAGCACTTGCCGAAGATGAGCGTGAGCGCATCACACGCCGCGCGAATGAGGGTCGCGCCATCGCCGCAAAGAGGGGTGTTCAGTTTGGTCGAAAACCAAAACTCACCGAACACCAACGCCAACTTGCCCGAGAACGCATGGCCAAGGGTGAAACCTGTCGAGCGATAGCGTTGGATCTAGGTGTGGCGCACACAACGATTTCAAGGCTGCGCTATGGCCGCTCATGAATCTTCAACAGGCGAAAACACTAGTAACTCGGTGCTGCTGCATCGTTGACACAATTGGAATGGCTCATTGGTAAAAACAGAATCTGAGGCAATGCAAGAAATCCTGGATTGGTCCCAGGATAGACCAGTTTGGCAAAGGGATGCGCTGCGCCGATTGATTTCAAGCACGGAGCCGTTGCCTGATCAGGACATTCTTGAGCTAACAGAGTTGTGCAAGAACGCGAAGCTGCCAAACGATCCATTGGCATCGGAGCATGTCACCGCTCAGAAGTCGGGTGCGCCTACAGTCGCTTTGAAAGCTCTCCGCAATGTACAAAATGTCAATGCGCTCGCAGAAAACCAGTCGCTCACCTTCATTCCGAAGGGTGTAACCATAGTCTATGGGGACAATGGTGCTGGAAAATCCGGTTACGTCCGCATCCTGAAAAGTGCATGCCGAGCCAGATGGAAACGCGGGCGCGAAGACGAGATTCTGGCCAATATCTATGGTACGCCGACCGGGCCGCAGCGCGCAGAAGTCGAATTTCACGCTGGAGCGCAGGTTCAGAAATCAGACTGGACCAGTGACTCTGCGTCTGCCGCGCTGCTTTCCGAGGTTAGTGTATTCGACACACGGACGGCAAACGTGCACGTCGAAGAAACAAACGATCTGGCTTATACGCCATTCCCGATGAGGTTGCTGGAGCGTCTTGTGTTGTCATGCAAGGGCGTAAAAGAAAACCTTGACCGCGAAGTGGCGGATTTGAAGCGGCAAACTCCACAAAGCATTTCTGCGCCCAAGTGTTCCCAGGATACTCAGGTGGGTCGGGTCATCGCGTCTCTCAGCAAGGATACGGGTGTAGAAACGGTGTCTGACCTTGCCAACCTTTCAGAGGCAGAGCTTGCCCGGCTGGCCGAACTCAATGCTGACTTTGCTCAGGACCCTCAAGCCGCAGCTAGGAGACTGCGGGCGCAAAGAAGTAAATTACAGGCGCTTCATGAGGATTTGCAGAACGTCCTCAATTCGGTTTCCTCGGCAAACATCGAAAAGTTAAGAAGCCTTACTGCTGACCTTAAGAATAAGAGCGAAGCGGCTGCCGTTGCCTCAGAAGGGCTCTCCAAGGACGAAACTTTAAAGGGTGTTGGCTCCGAAACCTGGCTCGCGCTTTGGAACGCAGCCAGGGCCTATTCGGTACAAGAAGCTTATCCCGGTATCGCCTTCCCTGTGGCGGACGCTGGATCACATTGTGTTCTTTGCCAGCAGGAGCTGGATAGCGATGCCAGCACTCGGCTGAAGCGGTTCGAGGACTTCGTTCAGGACAAGACACAAAAGGATGAAAAACTCGCTCGGCAGGCATTGAACACCATACGAGAGCAGATAGCTGAGAATTCAATTTCAATGATTACGGTCTTGGAAGCAAAGCGATTTCTTAGTGATGAGCTAGGAAAGCGTGAGCTTGCTCAGGAGTTGCGTCGAACAGTTCTGCTATTGATGTGGCGAAAACGGCTCGCTCTTCGATCCAACGGTGATACCGTTCTTGAACTGGCTAGCTTCGATATAACTCAAATGGGTGCGGTCATGGATGCTCTCGAAAGCCGCGCGCAAGTTATGTTGGCCGATGAAGAAAGCGAAGACCGAAAGGCGCTGAAAGCAGAACTTAGCGAACTGCAAGATCGTCAATGGTTGGCCGGAGTCATTGATGATGTCACCGCTGAAATAGACCGCATGACACAGGTCGATGCACTAGAAACAGCTCTCAAGGACAAACGGCCCGGTTCCATTACTCAGAAAAACACATCTTTGTCTGAGGCTTTGATAACTGATCGTCTGCGTGGCAGATTTCTAAGAGAGATTGACCATCTGAATTTGGCGGGTCTCGAAATCGAACTGGCACAAGCCCGTTCACAGCACGGCGTTTCTCGGTTCCGTGTAAGCTTAATAGAAAGCGGTTCCAGCAATGCCGGCGATATATTGAGTGAGGGGGAGTACCGTTGCGTCGCCCTTGCTGGTTTCATGGCCGAGCTTGCAACCAACGACAGCGGTTCCGGTATCATTTTCGATGATCCGGTATCATCGCTGGACCACCTTCACAGAAAGGCCATCGCACATAGGTTGGCCGAAGAAGGGCGAACCAGGCAGGTGATAGTATTTACGCATGATCTGCCTTTTCTTTTCATGCTCAGGAGCGCTTGCGCCCATGAGGAAGACCCTACGATGAGGACTGACGTCGCCTTAAGGCACATTCAGAAGAAGAACAGGACACCCGGTCATTGCCGCAATGAAGCACCTGACAGAGCTCAAGATGCGCCAGCACGCCTCACAACAATGCGCAAGCACCTTGAGAATTGCCGAGTTCAGTATGAAAACGATCCAGACAGTACAGTTTGGTTGGTTACTGCAAGAGGGTTGATCGACAGCCTAAGGCAGACTTGGGAAACCGCCATAGAAGATGCTGTTTCGCCGGTATTGAGGACTTTTTCCTCCAAGGTGGACACCAAAGGATTTGCGAAGCTCTCAGCGATCACGGAAGGAGATGCGGCAACGATGCGCCAGCATTACGGTGTTTGCTCTGAGCTGCTGCACAAGGCATCAGATGCCTTGAACCCAGTAGCACCGACACCGGATGACATAGATCGGGAGTTTGGTGCCTTGCAGAACTGGCTCAACGCGCTTTCCCAACGTCAAAAGAGTATCAAGGTCGGATGAGTAGGTGAAAATTGACGAAACACTAAGTCGTTGATTTCAAGGTGAGACGTGTCTCAAAGATTCAGTCTCATTATATAGATAAACTGACAGATTCCGGCATGGATAAGTCTGTAAACGCCATTCAGAAATGTCACCGATTGTGCAAACCAGAAATGTCACCAAAGGGGCTAACGGTAGCGCAGCCTGACAGGGTGGAGACGTCAGATATCGGAGCCCTGGCTGGCTGTGCGGGCGGCTTTCTCGGTGCGTTTGCGAGCGTAGTGCCTGTCCAGTTTTGAGGACTTTCCGCTGCGATCCTGCCCCTTCTTTTTGTAGCCGTTGCGCGCGCTCTCGGGTTTGACCTTCACCTTTGGCGGATCTTTATCCTGTTCCGCTTTGATGTGCTCCAGAACAGCGCTGAGACGTTTGTTCTCTGTGATTGCTGCATGTGTGATCCGGCGTTCCGGGTTCAGGATTGTGTAGGGCAGGGCCACGCCTTTGGCGCGCACCTGAATGCGACCGCAGCCATACTCATAAACGTCAACGTATTTGCCTACGAGGCCGCGGGTCAGGTCGTTGATCTCCAGCTTAATCCGTTTGCGGTCGTACTTCAGTGTCAGGTTCTTGGTCACGTGCCGCTGATCGCGCAGACAGAAGACTTCGCTCAGTCGATCCGGTTCCATGTTCAAGGCGCGGTGCAGATTGCTCGGCTTGGCAGGGGCCTTGGCAAACTTGCTGTTAAAACGCTCTGTGAACTCTGGCAGGAATGCGTTGCCTTCTTCTATGTTTGAGATGCCTGCGAGCCGCAGCTCTTTGACCAGTCGATCCTGCAATGTGCGGTTGGCGCGTTCGACACGCCCTTTGGCCTGAGAGCTGTTTGCGCAAAGAATCTCGATGTTTAGCTCAGCCAAAGCACGGCCAAACTGGGTCATGCCGGTCATGTGCTGATTGGGTTTGGGGACGCGGAACACGGTGTGTTTATCACTGTAAAAAGCAACGGGGCGACCGTGTTTGAGCAGATAACTTTCCAGTGCCTCGAAGTAACTGAAAGTGCTTTCTGATTGCGCGAACCGCAACTCCATCAACATGCTTGTGGCATCGTCAACGAAGACGAGCAGGGTGCATGGCGGGCCACGATCCTCAAACCAGCGATGATCGGAACCATCAATCTGGATCAGCTCACCGTAGCATTCTCGGCGCAAACGCGGCTGGTGAAACATGCGCCGTTGTTTGCGTGACAGCCAGATGCCGTCTTCCTGCATCCACTTGCGGACAGTCTCGCGCGATACTTTGAACCCATGATGTTCGGCCAGCATCTCGGCGGCCAATGTTGGTCCAAAATCCGCATAGCCTTCTTTGATCAAAGCCAGAGCATAGTCGCGCTTTGCCTTGTGGATCTTGTTGTTCGGGGTTTTACCGCGCGCCTTGTGCCGGATCGCAGACGCGCCATCCTGGCGGTATCTCTTCAACAGCCGAAACATCTGTCGCTTCGTGATGTCCAACATGTTCGCCGCGTTGTCGACGCTCAGCCGTCCGTCATCGACCTGCGCCAAAACCTCCACGCGGTTCAACTCGCGCTCGCTCATAACCACCCATCCCATGTCCGCTCACCCTCATTGATTTTTGAGGGTAGAGTGACATTCCTGAATTGCTCATGGGTGACATTTTAGCTTTGCGGCTACATTGTTCTTTTTCGCATAAGGTTTATTATGTTAAATAAGTCAGCATTACATACCTAAAATTTGACTGAATTTCACAGAAAGTCAATCGTAAACGATATCCGTCTGCGCCTTGGCTTTCCAACGCGGCACAAGCTCGCCCGTGTTCCATTCGTATAGCCAACCAACCAGTTCGCCCGTCTGGCGATCCAGAATGCGCTTTACGGCACGAGCATGAAGCCTCTTGTGTTCTTTGCCCGCGGGCCGCGATTTCCGAACGCGGTTAGGAACACCGAGAACAACGGTCGATCCGACGTACCTTGTGATTTCCTGAAAGTCCTTAGCCATAAACTTGGCCCCCCGAGTTGTAGGCCCCACCAACAACATCGCCGTAGTAGAACGACGCGTCTCGGCAGTGAACCGCTTCGCGCCTCAGTTGTGCTTACAAAGCGTTGCAATGCACGATAAAGTACGCGAAGGGGCGCAAAAGAACGCGAAAAAGGCGCGCAAGTGATTGATTAGAAATGGTAGATTTTTTGCCGCGCCGCAGAAAACGGACGAGAACTTTAAGCAACTTTTTGCTCGTTTAGCGGCAGCAGGCGTTGGACGCCCAGTGGATAGCGAGGGCTATGCTGACGGACCGTGGACGCCTGAGTCATTGGCAGAAGCAATTTCGGCGATTGATGGCAATCGCGAAGGCGTCGAATTGCGGTCCGTTCAGGTTTGGTTTCAGGACAACGATAATGGAATCAGTGACGCAAATATCCGCTGGCTTGCTCGGGTATTTGGTTGCGGTGATCCTGAAGCAGCGAGCCAATGGCAAGCAGAATTAAAAGCCGCGAAAGAGAGACTAGCGAAAGAAAGGCGTGAGAAGAAGCGCAGGCAAAACTGTCTGCCTGATAGCGCAAATGGTGTGGAAGTAAGATTGAAGCCTACAGTTCTGCAGGTTGAACCTCCCGCCGCCGCCGCTAAGTTTAGCGGTTATAATGACCAGGCGTTGCCGCCAGCCAAATCACTCGCTGAAAAATGCGAACGGATGCTAAGCGGCGCGACGTCTCTCAACCTGCAATTCGGATATTTGCTGGTGTTTTGCGGCCTTGGTTTGATGAATTACGTGTTGGGAACGCTGAGCGTCACCTACAGTCCGCAAGAAGGTCTGAACAAGCAAGTCGGGTTCATTTGGGCCCCTACCCTTACATTCCTGCCGCTCTTAGCACTCCCGGCGTTTATTTTCTTCGTCAGCAACATGAACACCTATTGGCGGCGCGCGGGACGGGCAAAGTGTGTCTCTGATCGCGTTATGTCCATCAACACGAAGAGCAACGCCGCATGGTACGCTAAGGTCAACGATTTTTCCTTTTCGTTCTGGGCAATCGCGCTGTTTTCCATCTTGTTCGTCTTTGGTTTTCAGTGGGCTGGTATCTACCTACCCATCTATCTGTCAGGCGATAACAGTGGCGTGCAAATCGACCGATACCTCGTGGCCCTGGTTCGGCCAGAGGTTATCTCCGTCCCGCAGGCCATGGTGCTTTCTGCCGTCGGCTATATGTATACGGCGTCTTACATCTCGATTTTCATGTTCGGATTGCTATTTGCGATCATTGTCACGCTCGATTATGAAGACATCTGCACGACCTCAGAGCTTGAGGGTTCTGCCGTCGATCGCGCTCAGCTTCGCAAGGAGGGGCAAAAGATCGTCTGGGCAGTTTTCCGTGTTGTTGTCTTCGCGCTTTGGCTGGCCACGTTGGTCAAGTTGCAGATCACGTACCTCCAATCAGACAGTGAAGATTTCGTCACTTGGCTGCGCGTTGACGCCGCGACCGCATTTGGTGCAAGCGTCCCTCCGAACGGCTGGTTAGATAACAATTCCATCAGCCACTTCACCACCTTCATGATGATGATGGTAACGGTCATGATTTTCATTGTCTGCGTCATGAAAATGCGCAGTATCTTCGACAGATTGGCGCTGTATGACAGCGACTACCCTTTCACGCGAGACAAACGTGCCATCACCAGCATGTTCCTGTTGATCATCCTTTTGTCGGTCAATCTCGTGCTGGTTGGTCGCATTGATGGGTTCTCTGTAATGCTGGCGGCGAGTGCGCTCGCCACTGTTTATGTGCTTGCCGGTCCAAAGTTACGAACATTCTAGGTGGGTGATGGAAGACGCGAAATTCTATGAAGAGATAGCAGAGGGCCCATCATCAGCGGGCGCTTATTGGAAGCAGACCCAAGACGACGTGCGCGTCCGGGTTGGAGCCTACCACACGCAGAGCGAGGCAAAGGGAACAATCCTGCTTATGCTCGGCAGGTTTGGTTACATCGAACGATACGGCAGGGTCGCTCAGAGCTTTGTCGACGAAGGGTTTTCGACAGCAGTGATCGACTGGCGGAGCCAAGGCTTATCTGACCGCATGGCTTCGGATCCGAATGCAGGTCACATCCAGTTCTTTTCTGACTACCAGAAAGATGTTGCTGCAATGATGGAAGTTGTTGAAGAGCTGGATATGCCCAAACCCTATTATCTTGTTGGTGTTTCTATGGGGGCCTGTATCGGCTTTCGCGCCATGCTTGACGGTTTGCCGGTGGCTGCGGCGGCATTTATTTCCCCAATGTGGGGTATCAAAATGTCGGCAGCACAAAGGGTTGCTGCATGGCCGCTATCTTGGGCCGCGAAAGCCCTAGGCCAGGGGCACCGATACGTTCCCGGTGAAAGCGGCGATATCTACGTGCTTGAGACGGACTTTGAAGACAACAACCTCACGCACAACGCCGATATGTACGACTATTGGGTAAAACAGGCAGAGAAAGCGCCAGAGCTTCAGATCGGTGGACCGACAATGGCTTGGCTTTATGAGGCCCTAGCCGAGTGCCGCGCTCTTTCGTCAATCGCTTCCCCCTTAACACCCTGTATCACATTCTGTGGCGAGCTGGATCGTTTAGTCGATAACGACTCGATCAAAGCTCGTATGGCAAAATGGCCAAACGGAGAGTTTTCGATGATCCGCAATGCCAAGCACGACGTGCTAACCGAAGTTCCACAGATCGGCGGAGACGTAATGAGCCAGGTTTTTGCGTTCTTCGCAAAGGTAAGCGCAATAAAACCGGCGGCATCACGCTAAGGGTTGGCTCCGGTGGGGGTAGGATCGTATCTTAAGCGACCATTGGCCTTCCACGCGGCGAATTCTGATTGTGAGCCCCAGTTGACCGATGCAGCGTCTTACACGAATGGCAGTTTTTGCCCCAATTTGAAGTAATCTCAAAAGTTGCTTTATTATTTCTCCCTAATGAATATCGGTTTGGAACCTGCATTACCGAACGCCGCAATGTGATCCTATCGATGGTTTGGTCCCGATAAAGTCACTATGTCATACGCTTGTATGACAACCCAATCTCTGCACTTGCCCTAGACACAAGTCATCATTGTCCGTCGAAAAGGATGCAGACATGGACTTACAAGCCATTGGGATCGTTTTGGCCTCTCAGTCGAAGTCTAAAGGAGCCGATTGCGCAGACGAAGACCAATTCTACAAAGATTTGGCGGCAAGTCAGCGCGTCGCGAAGCTTGTTGAGTTGGCGTCAATGGGACTTACACTCCTTCATACTGTCTTGCCCAAGATTCAGCTGAAAAGATTACTTAAACAATGGAAGTCGACATCCCAATGACACAATACGACGACGATCATGCGGCCATTCTAGCGGTCGTCGAAGCAGAAACGGACGCCTACCTACAGCATGACTATGACGCTTGGCAAAGCTGCTGGTTGGAGGGGGACGATATACAGCGAATTCAAACGCACGTTGGCAGTGGTGTGACAATTGCAAAGGGCCACAAAGTCAGGAAACAGATGAAAGGTATTCTGACCCAAGGCCCAAGCTGGCAGTCGCCGCGAAAGTTTCATCGAGAAAACTACAACATCGACATTGGGATCGACATGGCTTGGGTCAGCTATGACCAGATTGGCGATGCGCCGAGTATACCAAAGGACATTCCAGGCCAGTACCACGAACTGAAAATCCTGCGCAAAGTGGATGGTACTTGGAAGATTACTTGCCTCGTCACCACACAAATGCGCACGACATCAACGCAAAGCCCAATGATCGAAGTTGATAGTAAAGGTCGCGTCATTGAGATGAATGCGGCGGCACAACAATGGCTGCCCGAACATCCGATGCTCTACTTGAGAGCAAACACAGTCTGGGCACGCGGCGAAGAGGCTCTGGCGCACCTTCAACAGGCCATCAACTGGGTTGCCAAAATCCGGACCCGTCACACGCCTTGTGTTGGGGAAGAAGCGGTAATTCGTTCCGTCCCGCTGGGACAGGATGATGCCGGAACAGCCCAGATCTGTTGGGTTCTCCTGCGCGACGGCAAGCTTTTGATTACCTTCGATGACCGAGAGCGGCTTGAAGCACAACTCAACACCGCTTGCGAAGTCTACCAACTGTCCGACGCGCAACAAAAACTTGCACGTCACCTTGTCGCTGGTCGTGACCTCACAGCCGCCGCAGATGCAATGGGTGTAAGTGCCAATATAGCTAAAACGCATTTGCAACGCATCTACGACAAGACCGGTGTGCGTGCGCAACCGGCGCTGGTCCGCGTACTCTTGAGCGCAGACCGGCGCGACGTCTGACCTGTAGTTTTTGTTTGAAGGCTTAAAGACTCGTCGAAGAAAAAGTCAGCCATCGCGTGAATGCTACAAATCGCTGTTTTGTCCAGCCATGCCTTGTTCCAGCAGTTTTTCGATTACGCTTCTTGTCGAACGCACATTGACAGAATTCTGCGTCGCGGCGAAACTTCAATTTAGTGTGACACCATCGGGGTAATCCAAACGATGCCAGAACTCCTAGCAACCACATTTATTGCCGGACTGTTGTATGTGTTTATTCCTGGTCCTGCCACGTTGGCTGCCCTCAGCCTTTCTGCTGGACGAGGACGCTCAGCCTGTGCTGTATTTCTTGGGTGCCACCTGCTTGGTGATTTGGCTTGGACGATCCTTGCAATCTCAGCCATCATTGGCATTTCGCAAATGGGACCCATGCTCTTTGATATTTTGGGCATTATCTGTGGTGCTTACCTCGTCTGGCTTGGATGGAAGGCGCTCAAGAACGATGGGTCAAAGACTGAGGCTGTCGTTCAAATACCATGGCGATCAGGGCTGGTTTTCGGCTTTACGAACCCAAAGGCCTACCCCTTTGCGCTCGCGATGTTTACTGCTGTGTTTGCGCGATTTGAAGACGCGATGACTTTCCAGAAAGCCGTTCCGTTGGTTTTCTCTGCTTTTTTGGGGTTTTGTGTAGCGACAGTTGGGGTCATCTTCTGGACCGGGTTGCCTGTTACTCGACGCGTTTTCTCGCGCCATAGCAAGCTGATCACACGTGCAATCGGCTTTGTTTTCATCGCGGCGGGGACAAAGTCGATAGGCGGCTCAATCAATAGCATTCGCCTACGGGCATAGTGAGTGATGGATACATAAGTTGGTCGATCTACAAACCATACTTCGCTCTAATGACCGATTGGTTGGATGTGTTTCCGTAGCGTCGGTCAACTTCAAAAAGCTAAGATGACATCTGCTTCCATGAAAGTGATGGCACCGCCCCGGAGAAACACTCGGTCTGCTGTCAGTTCACAATCCAGCCAACCACCGCGTCCGGACGCTTGGTAGGCCCGGTGGCGCCTGTCCCCGAGAAGTTCTGACCAGTAGGGAACTAAGGTTGCATGGATAGAGCCTGTGACCGGATCTTCAGGAATACCTGCGCCCGGGGCAAAGTAGCGTGAAACGAACGCAGCCCCTGAATTGCCGTTTCCTTGCCCCGTAACAACTAACCCTACCGGACCCAGGCGAGCGATCCGGGTAAGGTCGGGAATGAATTTGCGGACCGCCGCTTCGCAGCCGAGGTCCGCAAATATGTTCTCGAAATTGCGGAACAAGAAAATTGGCGGGTCGGCGAATACACCATCGAGTTCTAATGGAAGCTTGGACAGCGGCTGTGGATCGAGGCGCGGAATATCTAGCTGGTAGGCATTTCCCTCTCTCAAAACTCGCAATTCACCTACGCGAGTGTCGAAGATCATCTCACCATCAACGTGATACTCGGTTGCGAGGACATGCGCCGTTGCGATGGTTGCGTGGCCACAAAAGTCGACTTCATGCGCCGGAGCGAACCAACGCAGACGCCAGCCACCACCTTCTCGCGGGACTACAAAAGCCGTTTCTGCGAGGTTGTTCTCCTGGGCGATGGACAGCATAAGTGCATCTTCCATCCACTCATCGAGCACAAGAACGGCCGCAGGGTTCCCAGCGAAAACACGGTCAGCGAAAGCATCCACCTGAAACATTTTCATCCGATGATTCTTTCCCATTCCCTGTCCGTCATCGGTGACATGTTTCCTGGCGACAAATCAATTACGGCTTTCCTCAACATTGCCAACAGCCCGCTTTTGTTGTGTCTGGGTCTATTTTTGGCCATCAAAAACAAGCCGGGCGGCAAGAGTGCCGAAAACTGTTCCGAGAAAAATCCTAGACCATTTCACGAAGGTCCTCCCGTTAGCCATAAAGTGGCGCATTCCGCTCGCGAGCCAGATTACAATTCCATGAATAATCAATCCCACGATCTGAAGTATGATTGCTAGCAGAAGTATTTGACCCGCCACCGACCCACTGGAAGGGTCCAGAAACTGCGGGAACAAAGCAAGATAAAATAGGGCAACCTTTGGGTTCAAAAGGTTCGAAAGAAACCCTTGCTTGAAAATAATAAACAAAGGGCGGCGAGGCAGTTGGGAAGACTGAGTAGAAAAGCTGCTTCGAGCGGTAAAAGCTTGCCATGCAAGGAAGAGCAAATACCCCGCGCCGAGATACCTAACTAAGTCATAGGCGTATGGAACGGCCAAGAACAACTGGGACAAACCAAGTGCCAACAGCAGGGCATGAAACGCTGATCCGGTAGCGACACCGAGATGTGTCATAAGCCCCGCCGTTCGGCCTTGTGCAGCGCTTCGTGCTGCTACCACGATCATGTCAGGTCCTGGCGTGGCACATAACGCTATGCAGGCAATGGTGAATACCCAGATTGTTTGCCAATCAAGCATCATAAGTCCCTTCCAAAGAATTTAGTTTGTATATCTGTTGCAACGCAGACATTCATGTGGCGTTCACAATTGGTCAAGGCTGAGCTCCATTCATTGGCAGCATACAAAGAAACTACTTCTGACATTTGCGGCACCGCGCCGCTCCTGTACTCAACCATGCTGGACATACCTTTTTTGACTATTGATGAAGACGACTCATCAGGATGACTAGAACCGTAGGCTTGAAAATCAGCTCAAGATCGCTTCACTTTCTGGGATTACCACCCATCCTGCTTTGTCGCTGGAATATACGTGTGCTTGCGGTGCAAGGGCGTCGTCGAAGTTTTCGATGAGACCCAAAGGAACAATTGTTGCTTCTGGGAAGTGCTTACCATTGTTAAGAAAGACGGTCGTCCCGCATTGCGAGCAAAAGCTTCGGCTGGATACTCCGGTGGTGTATCTGGAAACCTGCTCATGTCCGCTGGTCAACGAAAACTGATCTGATGGGACAACAACCCAAGTGCTGTAATCTGACCCCTGAAGTTTCCGGCAGTTGTTGCAATGGCACTTCAGAACAGCCTGCACCGAAGGTGCAAAGCTCCAGGACACGCTACCGCAATGACACCTTCCGGCATAATTCTCCATGTCGACACAACTCCTTCTGGACAGTGGATTTGGCTCAGGTCCCTCGTCCTGGGAACCTCAAGATGGATTTTGGCGCACCCGGTACCTCCGCTGCATGTATGGCGTCCTGCCAATGATCTGCATCGAACACCCTGACTGGCGGCCAGTCGGCTTTTTCAATGTCGGGCCAGAGGTCTCCAAAGAGATTGGCAAAGCATTTGGACGCAAGCGATGGCAGGTGATCTCGCAAGTGAAAGCGTTGGACTTGAGCCCGATACGTTCTTGGCACAACAACTGGTTGCCCCGATAGCAGGCCATAACCCACAAATATCGATCCTGACGGAAGTGCACTCAATATGGATGACCCGAGCGGCCCGCCAACCGAGTCGAAAACCAGATCCGACTGACGTGCGACCGCCAGAATGTTTGCAATGTCGGTTTGTGGCATGGGGTCTATCCCGAGGTCCGTGAGACGCTTCCGCCGCACCTCCGAACGATACAAACCGACAACGCGGCGCGCGCCTTGCTTTAGCGCCCATTGCCCCAGCAGATCAGCACAGGTTGATCCCGCACCCGAAAAGAGAACCGTTTTTCCATGCACAGGCCAGAGGTTGAGCATGGTATGGGCTGTTAGCGGGTTGATGTAGGCGCGTGCGGCAATCACATCCGGGACCGTACCAGGCACTTCGATCGCGTTGATTACGGCGCAATCAACGAACGCCTGCCACGTACCCCCTGCGCGCAGCGGCAAAACGCGTTTTCCCATCAGTTGTTCATGGCCTTGTGAGACAGCAACTACGTGGCCCACACCTTCATATCCTGCGACTGCTGGTAACGAGATCCGATGCGCATATGCCCCCGTGATGGGAATAAGATCGGATGGATTTATCGGTGCCAATGCCATTTCCACCCGAACATATCCTGCCTTCTGGTCTGGGAGCGGCCTATCGACTTGCCGCAGCACATCCTGCGGCGGACCAAATCGGTCATAGACGAATGCACGGCAAAGCCTTGTTTGTGCCGGAACAAGTGTCTTCGCACACGTCACTCGACAAGCCTTTGGCTGTCAGCGGCGGTGAGGTCCAATTCGTATGCGTCTCGCAAACGCTCAATGAATGGTTGGCACTCAGGTCCGAACAAGGAGCGGCCTTCGAAGCTGTGTAGGACAATACCCTCAATGAGTTCGCCAAGGCCCATTTCATGTTGTGCAGCCACAGCCTTGAGGACTTTGAGTACCCGCTTTTCGATACGAACGCCGGTTTGCACGCGTTCAACTTTCTTCTTTGGGTCAGGCACCGACATCTCCTAATTGAAATAGGTTGGATACCATGGTACCACAATAACAATCTTTCCTCAACCATCCGATCTGATGCCACCAAAAACAGTCGCAGTGTCTGCGTCATGAGAAGGCCAAGGTGATGAACGCGATGCAAAACAGACAAATCCTTATCTACCGGCATGGTCGTGTGCAGCAGGCTGAGATGAATACTATCGGACCACATCAGATTGCGGAGGCCGTTCGGGCGTACAATTCGGCACCGATAGAAGGGGGGTTTTCCAAAGAGGCGGAACCTTTCCCAAACCTCATCGTTACAAGCACGCTTCGACGCAGCATTGACACAGCCGACCAGTTATTTGGCCGCGTTGACCTAACAGATCAGCTGTTTAGGGAGGCCGAACTGCCGGATTTACTCAAGCTGCCCCTAAAGCTACGCCCATCACATTGGTTTGTTGTAGCGCGCCTATACTGGTTGCTCGGAGCGGATCGAAACTGTGAAAGCCAACGACTTTTCCGGTCGCGTGTTACAAAAGCGGCCCGCCGATTGGATGATCTGGCAAGGGAGCATGGCAGCGTTGCGTTGATCGGGCACGGGATACTCAACCAGTACGTCGCGCGTGAGCTTTTGAAGCTTGGGTACGATGGCCCCCGAAGGCCGCACTGGCGCTATGGGCAATCCTTGAAATTCACTCTGGCAAAGACCTAGGCCGTGCTGGAACGCCTGTTTCATCGCTGACGTTTTCAGCGCAGCAAGAATAAGCTGATAGGTTGCCGGGAAAAACATGAACGCCTTAATGACCCAGGCAAGTCCGAAAAGGTTAGGAAAAGCTACTATCATTCATGCAGTGAATCGCCGCTGCGCCACCATTTGTTTGGGTTGGTGTCTCGACCGCTGACGCAGGCACGGGTGGCATAGGCTTCGTCCACGTAGACCACCGGTTCTTCGTAGGAATGGAGCCGATGGATGATGTCCAGCGTGCTCTTCAACGTCTCTTCGTTTCTGGGAATAGAGAACGTCAATGAGCGGACAGGTCGTGTGGTCGCGCGCTCCATCGCACCGTTGGCTGTTCCCTGATGGCCTCGGAAAAACTGCGTCCCCACAGCTGTTTCGAATGACACGTGGTCGTAGTTTCCGTAGTTCAGGCCAATATTTTCTGACAGCGCCAATCGGACTCTATCGTCATCTTCGGGGCCAAGCTCGACCCTGACGGTGAAGACCGGCTCCAGTTCGAAGCGGGGCGACGATAGGGTGCTCAGGTCATTTTTTGACACAGTGTTTCTCCCTTTCAGGCCAGAAACCGGTCCTCAAAGACCGTCTATCCAGTATGGGGCGCACTTCTGTTAAGGCTTATGAAGATGCGCCTGCCGGATAGTTTATCGGGGTCGACCAGGCTGGATGGCGGTGCATGTCCCAGTAAAGAGATTTGATTTTCAGGGTCAGTGGTCCGGGATTGCCGGTGCCGAAGACAACACCATCAACCGAGCTAACCGGCATGATACCGCCTGCAGTAGAGGTGATAAAAACCTCATCTGCCGCCTTCAGAAAGGTCGGCGTTACGTCTCCGACTAAGACCTCAATGTTCAACTGTTCGCATAGATCAAACACGGTCCGCCGGGTTATGCCAGGCAGCACGCCGAACTCGGGCGTATGCAGCACACCATCTTTGACAGCGAACACATTGAACCCTGGCCCCTCAGCGACATTGTCGTTTGAGTCTATGACCAATGCTGTTTCTGCTCCCTTATCGAAGGCATCATACAGACCTCGCACAAGGTCCAGCCAGTGATAGTTCTTAATGGAAGGGTCCACTGACTTGGGCGGAATGCGCACAACTTCACTAATCGCCATACGAAGGCCGCGTTCCATCTGCTCCGGGTTTGCAACAGACCCATAGGGCACCGCAAACGACATGAAACGGTTGGTCGCCTCACGTGGGTCTCGACTGAAACTTGATGATCCCCCGCGCGTACAGATCATTTCGACATACGCATGTTTCAATCCGGATAGTGCAACGCAATTGGACAGGATTTCGGTTACCTCATCCCGATCAAACGGGATCGCCATGTGCAGCTTTTCCATGCCTTTGAAGAACCGGTCGAGATGTAGATCAAGTCGGAAGAACGCTCCGTCCCAGACATGCACTGTATCATAGGTGGCGTCGGAATGCAGAAACCCCCAATCCAGAACCGACACTTTAGCGTCTTTCATGTGCATGTACTGGCCATCCTGAAATGCGATGCCTTTGGGATAGTCATAGGGGTCTGCGTAAGAAGGCGATATCGTTGGGAACGTCATTTGCGGCCATTTGGTTGGTGAGTTTCCGCAGTACTCTATCAGCGCAGGAATGGCATTTTGCCTAAAATTGGGATATATAGTTGGTAAGTTGCCAAGAATTGAGCAATATAGAGGGCAAGAGACCAAATGCTAGATGATACAGACCGGGCAATCCTGAGAGAACTACAACAGAACGCACGGCTTTCCTCGGAGGAACTTGGCGAGAAGATCGCCATCTCGCGATCCTCGGCGCAACGGCGCGTACAGCTTCTGCGCGAAAGCGGCGCGATTGAGAAAGAAGTTGCCGTGGTAAGCACTCGGCATGTCGATACAACGATGACTTTCATCGTTGAGGTGGAACTGGAACGAGAACGCATCGACCTGCTGGATGAATTCCGTCGATCAATTCTGAAGCTAGAAGAAGTACAGCAGTGCTATTACGTCACGGGCCATACAGATTTTGTCCTCATCGTTCTGGCGAAAGACATGGCGAGTTATGAGCTGTTCACCCGTCAGGTGTTTACAGAGAATCCCAATATTCGGCGCTTTCACACGAACGTTGTCGTTGACCAGGTTAAGGTCGGTCTGTCAGTTCCAATGTGAACAGCAAGATGACGCTCGTTCAAGTGGCCGCCTAAGGGCGCCATCTATGCAGCGCATCGAGCACTTGATCCAGTAGAACATCCACCAGCGTGTCCGTCGTGTCTACCACAAGGTCGTAGGGCATCTCGTCATGGACGATACCCGCCTCGCGTCGCCCGCTTCCAATCGGGCGGTCACCGCGCTCGCGCTCCCGTCGGTCCAACTCATCCGGATTGCAGGTTACGCCAATGCGGAACGTGTCGAAGCCTTTGACCGCCGTATCGAAACCAATGCGATGCGCTGGACGCAGAAGGGCTGTGTCCACGATTACCCTGCATCCCGACTCAAGGACCGCTCGGATCGCAGCATGGTGTGCCTCAACCAGCAGGTCATAGGTGTATCCTTCGCGATTAATAGGCCGCCCGGCCTTCATCGCCGCGAGGTCGGCAGGCGGCAGCGCATACAGGATGCTATCGATCCCGAAACCCAAGAACATCGTTCGAAACCGGTTCTGAAGCGCACCCACGAGTGTCGACTTCCCTGCACTCGACGGGCCATTCAAAAGAATGGCGAGTGGCAGGTCTCTGGTGGGAACGGTTGAGGGCGAGTGCGGCATCGCCGCTACTCTGCCATCCAGAACCTCGGATTGCTACAGCGATCCTGCCAGCTTTGGCGTGCCGCACCGCCGCATGTCGGTTGTGAGCCCAAAGCGCCAAAAAGTGCGCCGCAAACGAATGTCTGTAGTCAGGCTTGCTCAGCGTCAATTCGCCGGAGTGTTGCTTCTGCGAGTATCGTCGCGACCTCTGGCGCGTAATGTAGGTGTAGGTCCGGATCGCAAAGCTCTAGCTCAGTGCAGATGAACCTGTCCTCGCGCATGACACCGTCCACACGGGCACAAAGAGGCGCTCCCACAAATGCCATGATTTTTTCCGCCGCTGATCGAGCAGCAGCAGGTGGCTCTGCGGCTGCAATGGTTGGACCGAAGCGCGAATTGATACGAAATTCTCCAGTCATTGGCTTCGCCTGCACTGTGAGTTCGACCTTGCCGTCGATACACGTCATTTTCCACTCGCCGTCATCAATTTCAGGCAAAAACTCTTGCACCAAAATTGGGCGTCCCGGCACGTCTTGCTCTATCTTTGTACGTGTCGCTTCAATCTCAGAGAGACACGTTTGTTCTACGCCTACACCGTCGCCGCCAAACGCGGGCTTTAGCACAAGTTTTTCCGTCGAGCCCCGATCACCTTGGCTTGCAACGGCGTCTTCTACCGACCGGTAAGTTTCCGGAATTTCCACTCCAGCACCTTTTATTTCGATCAGCGTGCGCTTGTCGTTGTTCCATATGGCCAGGTCGGGACGCGCTTCGATTTGACCTCCCATTGCATTGAGCCTGATCAACCAGGCTGCAAAGCCGCCAGGGTCGTTCTGGTAATCCCAAGTCTGTCTGAGCAATGTAAGATCACACGACAGGAAATCCGCAGCAGAGTGTTCATTCCAGTTCAAAACTGAGACACGCGCACCACAAGCTTCCAAAGCTGATTTCAGGGTTTTGTTTGACGAAGAAAGCTGTGGGTTTGTCCTGCAGGCAGCAATGGCAATGTGCATAAGGTTCCTGTCGGTAAGGTGGATTTAGTCACTGTTCGCTGTACGCGCTCCACGTAATGAGTTTGTGTCAACCAATTGAACGCCCTTCTCAAAGCGGACCTCGGTCACATTAAACTGAAGGTAAGCTTCGTCCCACACCTTACCAGTTCGTGCCCGCGCAGCGAACGGTGGCTAAACCTAATGTTCCGCTATTGTTCTTCAAGACGCCCAAATATGCACGTTTGGTCCAGTTGGTCCTGTTTGGGTCTTCACTGACCATGTAGGCGTTGGCACCTGCGCAGTCTTCGGATAGAGCCTCACGCTCGGCTCTATTTTGTGCCTCCGACGCTGTGGAATATTCAAGTTGCTTGGCAATTTTCAGGCCACCCTGCCCATCGCGTCCAGCCTCCTTTTCGACATACGTCTGGCAGATATAGTGGGTTTTTTCTGGAGATCGCTCTGCGTTTATCATGGTTGGCTCCTTGTGATCGGCTGGGACGTTTGGAAGTTCTGGGAGCAGTTCTGGCCGATTTCCGCCTGATTGAAGTGACCATTGCCCGGCGGAGTACATCACGCAAACATAGCCGCCGAAGTTCAACTACCGGGTCGAAGCGGCTTTCGTGCGACGCAATTTGGACGCTGCTGAAGCTTTGGTTTCTGGTGGCGTGTTCGCTTCTCTTTCAAGGCGGGCGTTACGCAGTCGGGAATTCTTGGCGTCACGTTTTTCCGTTTCTTCGTCGACCATTTGTCTGACAACACGCGTCGTCTTATCCATCAGGGTTTCCGGTTTGGAGTTATACACTTTGAACAGATTGCTTTTTGTAAGTTTCGTCAATTTTCAGTTTCCTTTGTTGTTGAAGGTCGGCCGGACCAAGCGAGGTCTTTCACACCAACGCCAAGAGGTTGACCTTGCTTTGGGCACGCCGTGATGGGCGCATGGATTGATCGCCCAACAGTGTCACTTCGATGTCGGGTGCGGCCATGGCATGCATCAACGCTTTGTAGTTCATCTGAAACCTCACTTCGGATCCGGATTTCAGCGTGCATCGGTTCACCCCAACGACGAGATGATCGCTGGTGGCACCGATCAATGTGCATCCAACAGGCAACGAAAGCCCCGGAATGTCGGTGTCCTGATGTCCCATCGCGAGGATCATGCGCGCAGAGGCACCACTGTGTGTCACAATGCGAAGCGGTCCCGGTGTTGGATTGACCAGGGCGATAGCGGAAGGCGGGGGTTTTGCATTCGTTTCGATAACTTCTGCGACAAGCGTGAAGGCGTCCGTGTGCATCCCACTGATCTGGTCCCCAGACACCGGCTCAACACCCAGAAGGATCGCCTCACCCAAACGGAGGTCGTTGACGCGGCCCGTCGCGTGTTCACCAAGCGCCCACGGCAAATTGGCTGAGTTGCCACCAGACACGATCTTGAGGAACGGGCCGCATACCCCCTCGATCTCATTTGCGAGGTCGCAAAAAGTGGCCATTTGCAACATAGTCGGGGCAAGCCCGCTCAGACAGGCAAAGTTCGCGCCGATACCTTTCAACGCAACCCCAGACATTTGCATGACCTGCTGTGCAATACCTTCCAGGTTCTCGGGTAGTATCCCGTCGCGCAGGTCACCCATTTCGACCATGAGGACGATACCGTGAACTTTTCCTTTACGGATCGCGGCGGAAGCCAGCGCCGAAATGACCGAAAGCTCAGTGTTATAGCTACCTTCGCAGGACTGAACGACTTGGTCGGCCTGGCTTAACATCGGCGTACGGATCAGAGTGATAGGGCCCGTCATGCCTGCCGAACGTAACCTCTGCACATTGCTTATACGTGCATCTGCAAGCCCCGAGGCCCCGCCATCGAGCATGGCCTGAGCGATCGCAGGATGTCCACAGACTGCCTTGGTCACGCCTGTAACGCTGATCCCACGCAGGCCCAGACGCCCAGCAATTGTCTGTGTGTTATCCCGTATTTTGCCTAGATCCACTTCGATGCGGGGGCAACTCATACTGCTGCCACAGCAGGCCCATTGGTCAATCCGGGGTACGCGGCTGTTACCATCGTAAGCAGATGTGCAGCCGGCCTGGCCAGTGCATCGGTAACGGGCAAACCGAGTTCGTGGGATTGGGCCGCGATGGTGTCGGTGATTTCGGCCTCAGACATCCCCTCGTGATTGAGAGTAACACCGATGACCTTTGTGTCAGCAAAGGCTTCGATCAAGGCAATCTCACTTGACGACGTGGGCATCGGCATATCGGGAAAGTCGCAGCGATGTGCACGTTTCGGCGCGTGCTGAAGGATGACAGCATCCGGCTGGCTCCCCCGAAGGATAAAGGCGGATGTGCAAAACGCGGGATGGCTCAAAGCACCCTGACCTTCGATCAAAACAACATCGGGCTGTTCCGCTTCAGAAGCCGCCACAATCGCGCTTTCAAGCTCGCCACAGCAGAACTGGGGCGGCACGGCATCCATTGCGATACCATATTTTGCGCCCTGCATCAGGCCGGTCTGGCCCGTGCCGACAAGGACCGTCTTGATGCCGCTGGCATTCAGGGCCTGGGCCAATACGGTCGCCGTTGTCCGCTTTCCAATGGCGCAATCGGTTCCCAGAACGGCAATCCGCAGCGCTTTAACACCGGCGACACTGCCATCAAACAGGCGCATGTCTTTGCTGGGTTTCGGCTTGCGGATGTCCCGAATCGTGACGTCCCGTTCGGATGCGGCGGCCGCAATTTCATCGTCATCGCTCAGATATTCATGCAGGCCACTCACAATGTTCATACCAAGCCCAATTGCTTGCAGAACAACGCCTCGGTCCGCAGTCGAGAGACGCCCCGTTGACGGAGCCATCCCATAGATCAGCGTATCGGGAATGACGGTTTCATGGGCAACAGCGGCGTCCAGATGACCAAAGATAGGTATGTTGTTGCTGACATTATCCAGAACGGTCCCGCTGTCTTGTCCGCTATAGGTGCTGTCGATGACAGAAAGGATGCGATACGCTTGAGAATGGCGCACAAGGCCATTTGCCGTTTTGCCATCGATTTGCGCGAAATTCCCCTCGCAATAGACGACTGCCGTCGGTGAAGTAGTGATCTGCCTGCCTGACGTTGTGCCTACGGGTTTGATCTGTTTCATCGGAGGTGCGTGCGGTCCCCTGATAGGGCGGCGGATGGTATCGACAGTTTCAGATTTGGTTTCCATTGTGGTTCTCTCTTTTAGGTTGGCACGGAGGGCAGAATTGCCCTCACATGCGCATTTTGAGTGGGGATGGCACCGTGGCGCGCGCCTAGTTGTTAAGGACGCACAGCCCCTTTGATTTTTGGAAATTTTTGTTGCATTCCCTGCGGTTTCCCGATCTGTGAGGATGCGCATTGTCGGGGAGGTCAATCTCTGTGCAGCCGCCGTCGGACTCTGCAAAGCTGCGATAACACTTCCAGCCCGGACCGTAACTTGCATCTTCGAAATAGGCGTTCTCCGGGATCGCGATAGCGATGCAAGCGTCGCCCTTGACCTCGTAGCCGCGGTCACAAAGCCATGCCGCTCCATAGCCGCGGCCTGCCAGGTAAGTATTTGGTGGCAAATCGATCTCCAGGCAGAGATCATCAACCTTCATATAGCCACTAAGGCAGTTCCATCTCTGTCGCGACGGGTCGAGATATCCGCCATCGGGCACGACGACCTCAAGACAAGTCGCATCATCGACCTCCTGAAACCCATGTAAGCACTCCCAGCCGGAGCCATAAGCTCGGTTGGTGGCATAGGCGTTCTCCGGAACGATGATGGCAAGGCAGGCATCGCCGTCACGCCGGTATCCACGATCACATTCCCATCCATTGCCAAAGCTTCTGGCGGTGGCATGAGCAGACATAGGCGCATCCTGCGCAAACGCTGGGAAAGCGAAGGACGCGATCATACCGGCCACGACTGCCATCCGGGCGATCAGCCTTGCCAGCGGTTGTTTCGTTGGATCGTCGTGATGTCTCATCAGCTTTTCCTTTGCGGACCGGTGTCTGCGGACCGGAGTCCGTCGGTTGCCGCGCTAGTCCTCGATAGACCAAGCGTGAGCGTTCCGGTCAGCCGTGGAGTGGGCGCGGGCGGCGGCGGGGAGCCCCCGGAATTCGATCTCGTTGGCATGCCTTCGTTCTCGGCCACCTGGATCGAGAAGTCCTGTGGGACTGTCGGATGAGTACGACCG
>JBCDDS010000041.1:0-25917 GCA_039180185.1 Pseudomonadota bacterium
GTCATTTGACTTCATGAAAGCGCGCGAAGACCAGTTCAATGACCATCTTACAAGCCAAGCACGTGATGCGGTCTGTGGCTTACCACCCGGAGGCACAACATCAAAGGTCGTCAAAGGTAAGGCGGGCGCTGGTAAGCCACAAGTGTCTCAAGCTGTTCGGAACGCTTTTGAGAAGCGCTGGAAAGATAGTTTAGGTGCGCAGTTTGGTTTGGCAGACTATGCAGCGTTGCGCGATATTCTCGATCAGCCGCTGCGCGCGTGAAATACAAATCCCAAAAGGTTTAGCAATAGCTGTGCGGCAAGTATGGATGTCGAGCCCGTCGGGTCATAATCTGGCGCCACTTCAACCAAATCGATCCCAACAATCTCATGATTGCGGTTGACATGCTGCAGGAGCTCTAGAACCTCATAGTAAAGAAAACCACCATGGCTTGGTGTGCCTGTTCCTGAAGCGATGGATGGGCAAAAGGCGTCGATATCGATGGTGATATAGACCCGAGCACCTTCAGGCAGTCGCTCTGCACTGGCTTGCGAGCCCAGCTCACGAATTTGACGGACTGACAAGATATCGGAGCCGCGCTTGCGGGCATCCTCATAACCCTCCTTAGCTGTGGAGCTCACATTGCGAATACCAAACTGGCTGAGCCCGGTGACATACGCCTTTTCAGCCGCGCGTCGCATTGGGTTACCATGGCCAAACCGCACACCATGCCGCTCATCAACGAAATCTAGATGCGCGTCGATTTGCAGAATGTGTATGTCGCCTTGGTTTTCAAACGCATTGATGCAAGGGATGTTAACCGAGTGGTCGCCACCGATGGTGACGGGCAGGGCGCCTGCTGCGAGGATAGCTCGAACTCCCGCTTCAATATTGGCATGGCTCTTTGTCGTATCAGTGTGGACGATATCGGCATCCCCGATATCGACGATCCGTACCTCTCCTGGCAGGTAGATTGCGTCATCCTCGTGATCGTACGCCCCGGCGTGACCGAACGAGAACAATGTGGAGGCCTCACGCACACCTCGCGGGCCGAACCGTGCTCCTGACCGCCATTGGGTACCCGCATCAAACGGCGCGCCCAAGATCGCTACATCCGCGTCTATAGTGTTCCAGTCGGCAACATAGGGTCGCTTGCCAAAGGTGGAGATACCGACAAAAGGCAGATCAAGCCTGCCACTTTCATAGCCATGTTTGGTCATTAATTGCCCCTTTGCCAATTTTGCTGGACGCTATCCTGTAGAGACCTGCCACCGCAATAGCCAGAGCCGCGGGATGCGTCGTGTTTAGGAGTGTGACCTATGGACGGCTTTTGGAAAGTCGGCTTTGTGATGGCGGTTTCAAACCTATATTATGGAATGTGGCTGTTCAGCCGTGAGAGAACCAAAGGACGTTTGTGCAATGCTCGAAGAAAAACGCAAAGACTTGGACTCTGAGAAACAAAAGCGGCTTTTGCAGAGCTTGGTTGAGGAATTGAGCCGAACCGAGATGGACTTTTACTATCGTCCTACCAGCGAGATCGCCGCTTATCTGAATACCTATATAGATGAAGGCGCAAAACTCTCCGTCGACGAAAAGGCTCTGCTGCAACGACTCACGCAGCGCGACATTGAAGTGCTGCTCAGTTTGCATTGAATTGTGCTTAACGAAGACCTTTAGAAATCCAGCCAGTCTGAGTGCCAAAACTGCAACTGGTCCTATTCAGGGATTATTTTGGCTATGCCGAAGCGGCTGCTTCTGAATAGAGTGTTTTCAGGAGATTTTAATGGAGCCAATGGCACTTACATTCGAAATGATGGTGGTCCTCGGGCTGCTTTCTTTCACAGTTTTGCTGTTTGTCTCCGAGATTGTCCGCATCGATCTTGCTGCTGTTCTGGTGATGGTTCTTTTGGGCGCGCTGAGCTACATGCCCGGTTTGGGCAACCTGGCGGATGTTTCCAATCTTTTTACCGGGTTTTCTTCCAACGCGGTGATGTCGATCATCGCAGTGATGATCATTGGCGCAGGGCTTGATAAGACCGGGCTGATGTCGCAAGTCGCGGCGCTCATACTGAAGCGCGGCGGAACCACAGAGGCACGGATCATCCCGATCGTCTCAGGAGTTGTGGGCGTTATAAGCTCTTTCATGCAGAATGTGGGTGCTGCGGCACTCTTCCTGCCTGTGATCAGCCGGATCTCGGCACGCACAGAAATCCCGATGAGCAGGTTGTTAATGCCGATGGGATTTTGCGCCATTCTTGGTGGTACGATCACCATGGTTGGATCATCTCCACTAATTCTGCTCAATGACTTGATCCTGTCGTCAAATGAAAGCCTACCTGCCGATCAACAGATGCAAACTTTCGGTTTGTTTGCAGTAACGCCCATCGGCATCATGTTGGTGCTCACGGGCATTCTCTATTTTGTGCTCTTCGGACGTTGGGTGCTGCCGAAAGGGCGTGATCGCGGTGCTGATGCAGGATCGGCCAGGTCAATGCAGGCTTATATTGAGAATACCTACGGGTTACGCGCCGATATGTTCGAGGTGCGCGTGCCTGAGGGCTCGATCCTTGTCGGACATACGTTGTCCGACCTTATGGTTGCCTATCACATGTACATACTGGGCACTTCCTATCGCGGCCATAAGGTTATCGCACCCATGGCCGACACGACGATCGAAGCGCCAGCGACCTTGGCTGTGCTTGGGCTTAGACGTGTGGTTCAGGAAGAGTTTGCAGAGCCATACGGCTTGGAAATCCTGCCGAGGCTTGAGATTTTCGCTGACGATTTCGCAGCAACGCAATCAGGGGTCGCTGAGGTGGTGATCCCTCCGGGTTCTTCTGTCATTGGACAAACGCCGATTGATTTGCGGCTGCGCCAGACCCATGGTCTATCGCTTTTGGCGATACATCGTGGCGAAGAAACGATGAGCCACGTTGAGACAGAAGATCACGTTGCGACCCATATCGGGCAGGTGCCCTTGCAGGCGGGCGATACCGCCGTTGTTCATGTTCAATGGGAAAGGCTAACGCGGTTGCTTTCGGATCGTGATTTCGTTGTGGTCACGTCTGACTTTCCGCAGGAAGAGTTGCGCCCGCATAAGGTCGGTTGGGCGTTGGCGTTTTTCTTGATTGCCCTGACAATGATCCTGTTCACTGATGTCCGGTTGTCGTTGTGTTTGCTAACAGGTGCGGTCGGTATGGTTCTGAGCCGGGTTCTGTCTATTGATGAGGCCTACGAGGCGGTTAGTTGGAGCACGGTTTTTCTTTTGGCCTCGCTCATTCCGCTCGGTCACGCAGTACAAAATACTGGCACTGCAGACTGGATTGCAGAGCAGGTTCTGAGCCTTTTGCGTGGCTGGCCCATTTGGGCGTTACAGGCCGGTCTAGCGGTGCTCGCGACCGCTTTCACGCTTGTCATGTCCAATGTCGGCGCGACGGTTTTGCTTGTGCCGTTGGCTGTTTCGATTGCGATCTCCGCTGGTGGGGACCCAGCGATTTTCGCACTGACGGTGGCAATTTCAACGTCGAACTCTTTCTTAATTCCAACCCACCAGGTCAATGCACTGATCATGGGTCCTGCAGGCTATCGCGTGATAGACTTTGTGAAGTCCGGTGGTGTGATGACGATACTGTTTTTGCTTGTGTCTCTCACCGGACTTACTTTGATGTACTGATCCTTCATCAGTTTACATAGCAAAGCGCGGCTTTCGTCGAAATTCGCATGGTGATGCCGCCGCGTGACATAACGCCTCTTTCCATTTCCCACGACCCATGTAATAGGGAGGCGTCAAACGATCCCTGCTCAGGAGAAAGCACATGGAGATTCGTGAGGCGCTTACTTTCGATGATGTTCTGTTGGTCCCGGCAAAATCGAGCGTGTTGCCCAACACCGCCGATACGCGCACGCGTGTGACCAAATCGATTGATCTAAACATTCCTTTGCTTAGCTCTGCTATGGATACAGTGACTGAATCGCGTATGGCGATATCTATGGCACAATCGGGCGGTATGGGTGTTATCCACCGTAACCTCGGCGTAGAAGAACAGGCCCGTGAGGTGCGCCGCGTAAAACGGTTTGAATCTGGGATCGTCTATAACCCGGTGACGTTGCGCCCCGATCAGACTTTGGCCGACGCCAAAGCGTTGATTGAACGGTATAATTTTACGGGATTTCCGGTAGTTGACGAAAACGGGCGAGTGGTCGGAATCGTAACCAACCGCGATATGCGCTTTGCGACGAGTGATGACACGCCCGTACATGTCATGATGACCACGAATGACCTCGCGATGCTAACGGAACCTGCTGATCTCGAAGAGGCTAAGTCGTTGATGCGATCACGCCGGATCGAGAAGCTGCTTGTTACAGACAGCAAAGGAAAGCTGACCGGACTTTTGACGCTCAAGGACACAGAACAAGCCGTGCTGAACCCGACCGCTTGTAAGGATTCATTGGGTCGGTTGCGGGTTGCGGCGGCCTCTACGGTGGGCGACGCGGGGTTTGAGCGTTCAGAGGCCCTTGTGGACGCAGGTGTGGACATGATCGTCATAGACACAGCCCATGGTCACTCAGAAGGCGTAGCGTTGGCTGTAGAGAGAGCCAAGACGTTATCGAATGAAGTTCAGATCGTGGCTGGAAACGTGGCAACTGCGGAGGCGACAAAGACCCTGATCGGCGCAGGCGCTGACGCGGTCAAAGTAGGTATAGGCCCCGGCAGTATTTGCACCACACGTATGGTTGCGGGTGTCGGCGTACCTCAGCTCACAGCGATTATGGACTGTGCCGAGGCGGCGGGTGACACACCTGTCATTGCGGATGGCGGTATCAAGTTCTCTGGCGATTTTGCAAAGGCGATTGCAGCAGGCGCATCTTGCGCCATGGTAGGCTCTATGTTGGCCGGCACCGATGAAAGTCCTGGCGAAGTGATCCTCTATCAGGGTCGTAGCTTCAAAGCCTATCGCGGGATGGGCAGCCTCGGAGCGATGGCACGAGGTAGCGCTGATCGATATTTTCAAAAAGACGCGGCGAGCGATAAACTGGTACCGGAAGGCATTGAAGGGCAGGTGCCTTACAAGGGGTCTGCTGGCACGGTTATCCATCAGTTGGTTGGCGGGTTGCGGGCAGCGATGGGTTATACAGGCTGTGCCACGGTTGATGAGATGCGTACCGCGTGCGAGTTTGTGCGCATCACCGGTGCTGGGCTGAAGGAAAGCCATGTGCATGACGTTCAGATCACACGAGAGAGCCCGAATTACCGGGTTGGTTAAAGCACTGGTGGGCAAGTGACCCCGTCCGCCCGCGTACAGGCCGCGATCAACATTCTTGACGAAGTCCTTGCTGGAGCGCCGGCCGAAAAAGCTTTGACGGGATGGGCGCGGCGTTCTCGCTTTGCCGGCTCCAAAGATCGTGCCGCAATCAGAGATTTCGTATATCAAGCGCTGCGTTGCAAACGGTCTTATGCAGCGCTAGGCGGCGCAGAGGGCGGTCGCGGTCTGATGGTTGGGCTAGCGCGTGACACGCAGCTTGAAATTGACACGTTTTTTGACGGACTGGGTTACGGTGCGCCACCGCTGTCAACAGAGGAGCAAGAGGCTGGACGGCTGCCGAACGCAGAAGAGACGCGCGATCTTCCGGATTGGATTTGGCAAGCTTTTGAGGACTCTCTCGGTGCAACTTCTGCAGAACAAGCCGCCGCTCTTTTGCGCCAGCGCGCGCCGATCATTTGTCGGGTCAACTTGCGTGCCTCAAGCGTCAATGAAGCAATAGAGTTGCTGTCAATTGAGGGTGTCATTGCACAGCCTATTGCGCTTCAAGACACAGCGATTTTGTTAACAGAAGGAGCACGCAAGCTGGCGCAATCGAAAGCCTACAGACAAGGCGTTGTGGAATTGCAGGACGCTAATTCTCAAGCTGCAATGAGAGAGATTGATGTCCCTGTCGGCGCACGCGTGCTTGATTATTGCGCAGGCGGCGGCGGCAAGACCCTGGCGCTCGCGGCGCGGGTCGACGCACATTGGTTTGCGCATGACGCCGTACATAAGCGCATGGTGGACTTGCCAAAAAGGGCCAAACGCGCTGGAGTTAACGTTGCTCTTTTAGAGGCCGAAGAAATTGCGCGGAATGGACCCTTCGACGTCGTTCTCTGCGATGTGCCGTGTTCAGGAAGCGGTACCTGGCGACGTACTCCAGACGCCAAATGGCGGCTTACTCCGCATCGCGTCAAAGAGTTGCAAGAAACTCAGAGGAGTATTCTCGAACTTGCTCGAAAATTGGTTAAATCGGATGGTCAGTTGATCTATTCCACTTGCTCTGTCCTAGCGCAGGAAAATGAACAGATCATCACGGATTGCATGCGTCAGTCAAAGCGTTTGACGCTTCAGAAACAACGTTTTTGGCCGATATCCGCGACCGGAGACGGATTCTTCCTCTCGGTGATGCAAGTGCAATGAATATCACCTAAAAATAGTCAGATTAGATTAAAAACTACTTTAGCGTGTACTCACGAGCTCAATTAAGATAAAATTAAACTCTAATGCGCGATACGTTCTTAACTTCGCGCGAGGAGATCAGCCTTTGGCTTTTGTATCATCGGCCGTTTCACCATTGCATCAGGCCGCCTCGCGATTGCGGCCCAAAGCGGTGTTCATTCTGATCGTTGGAATCTTGTTCGGTCTGTGTGGATTGGCGATCACTGAAGAAGTGCTTCAATTGGTATTGGTTCTGACCGGACTGATCCTAATGGTGAGTGCTGTATGGATCTGGATATTGCACAGTTTGCGCCGCAGGATGGATCAGTCTGCCAGTGTAGCAGCAGCGCAAACCTTAGAACACGATGCAAGCGCATGCCTTGTGACTGCTGCGGACGGCGAGATTGTCTACGCAAACGAAGCCGCACATTTGTTGTTGTCGATAAGTGAAACCCAAACTTTGGATCACGCACTTTCTCACTTTGTGGCCAATCCGGCAAAAATCACAGAGCGTTTGACCAATGATGCGCTACAGGGCGGTGCAGCGAGTGAAGAGGTGGTCACGGGCCAAGGACATTTGCTCCTACGCACCCACAAAGCTGATGATGCACATTTGGTTTGGCGAGTTGAACAAACTGGTGGCGATACAACGATATCACAGGAACCGGTGCCTCTGCCAATGATCACCATCGGCCGTAATGATGCGATTTTATACATGAATACAGCGGCGCGCGATCTTGTTGGAGAACGTGCTAGAACCTTGGATCGGATTTTTCCGAAGCTGCCTTTGCGCTCAGGTCAAATCAACGACATCAACTCAAGAGAAGGAGTGAAGGCCTGTTTGGTTGTTGAGCTGGAAAGCATAGCAGGACGGCGCGAGGTGTTTTTGTTACCTGGCGTGGCACCCACTGAGCGTCAACCTGACGGCTGGGCTTTTTTTGATGAGTTACCAGTGCCTCTCCTGAAGTTATCGCGCGAAGGCAAGATACAACTTTCCAATCGTCCTGCGCGCGATCTGCTCGGCGTTGATAGCGTCTATGGCAAAGTTCTGTTTGATGTGATGGAGGGTTTAGGCCGCTCTATCTTGGACTGGATTGAGGATGTCGCCGCTGGCCGAGGTGGTGTGCGCTCTGAATTTTTGCTGGTCAAGCGGGATGACAAAGAACTTTTTGTTCAGGTCACTTTGAACCGTGTGATGGAAGCGGGAGAGACAGTTCTGATCGCTGTGCTGAATGACGCCACACAACTTAAGTCGCTTGAAGCTCAATTCACGCAGAGCCAAAAAATGCAAGCTATTGGTCAACTGGCCGGCGGCGTGGCACATGATTTCAACAATCTTCTAACTGCAATAACCGGCCACTGTGACCTCTTACTGCTAAGACACGACCAAGGTGATCCTGACTATGCCGATCTGGCGCAGATCAATCAGAACGCCAATCGCGCGGCCTCGCTGGTAAGCCAGCTTTTGGCATATTCGCGTAAGCAGACGCTTCGACCGCAGATTATGGACTTGCGCGACATGATGTCGGAGCTTGCGCATCTATTAAACCGGCTTGTTGGCGAGAAGGTCACGCTTTCAGTAAGCCACGATCCGGTGCTCTGGTCGATCAAAGCTGACAAGCGTCAATTGGAACAGGTTTTGATGAACCTGGTGGTCAACGCGCGAGATGCGATGCCGGAAGGTGGTGACATTCGTATCGAAACCGAGAATGTGGAGTTCGAAGAAGCGTTGCGTCGCGATCGAGCCATAGTCGCACCGGGGCGCTACGTACAGGTGACCGTCGAAGATGAAGGCGTTGGTATTCCCGCCGATAAAGTGCAAAAGGTGTTTGAACCATTCTACACCACAAAGCGCACGGGTGAGGGTACGGGACTAGGACTGTCGACCGTCTATGGCATTGTGAAACAGACCGGCGGGTTCATCTTTGTCGACAGTTGGCCCGACGAGGGTGCCACGTTTCAGCTTTTGTTCCCGGCGCATGAGCTTGTCACGAAAAAACCCGAGACCATAGTGGAAGCACCCCGTATCGAAACTCAGGCTGAAGGCGTGGTTCTGCTGGTAGAAGACGAAGCGCCGGTTCGTGCCTTTGCCAGCCGGGCGTTGCAGATGCGTGGGTTGACCGTGCTGGAGGCCGACTCAGCGGAGTCTGCTCTCAGTCTTTTACAAGAGGAAGAGGTCAAAATCGACGTATTCGTTTCTGATGTTGTGATGCCGGGGATAGATGGACCAAGTTGGGTGCTTAAAGCCCTCGAGGAGCGTCCGGATACCAAGGTTGTGTTTGTCTCGGGTTACGCGGAAGAGACCTTTGACGAAATCCGCACGCGCATCCCGCACTCCGTCTTTCTTCCAAAGCCGTTTTCTTTGACAGAATTGACAGATACAGTTCAAAAACAGTTGGTTACAGCATAATACTTGACGTAGATAAAGTTTATCTCAGGCTGCATATCCAATCTTGTACAGATGAATTTCATTCGACGGGTGACGTTCAGCGCCAACTATTGCACCGTTATGATGATTGTAGAGAGTCCGCCAGTAAGGCTGAATGATCACACCTTCGTCCCGCAGAATGGTTTGCAACTCACCCATAACTTCTCGCCGTTTGTCTGCATCCAACAGCCCCATGGCCTGATCAAGCAGCGCGTCGAAACGTTCCGAAGCAAAACCCGTTTCGTTCCAAACCGAGTTAGACCGATAGGCCAGTGAAAGGACTTGTACTCCAAGCGGGCGATGGTTCCATTGCGTGGCTGAGAAAGGAAAATCTTTCCAGTTTGGCCAGTAATCCGTCCCATTTCGGATAGAACGACGCACCTTGATACCATTGTCTTGTAGCTGTGCTGCTACCGCGTCACCTGTATTGCGCTGCCATTCATCGTCCAGCGTCACCAATTCATGCTCGAATTCCATGAGCCCCGCGTCTTTCATATCGGCGCGAGCTTGTGCAGGGTCGTAAAGAGATGGGTTCAATTCTGCAAAGCCCGGATGAACCGGCGCTACATGATCATTGGCAGCGACCAGGCCGCGCCCAGCATAACCAAGTTCCAAACATATCTCGTTGTCTACGGCCAAGGCCAGCGCGCGCCGAACGGCTGTGTCGATGTACGGTGTTTTGTCGCCCACTTCTGCATTCTGATTGGTGCGTATCACCATTGTCGCGGCTGAATCTGTCTGTGTCCGGGTCCACCCCAAGACATCCAACACATCGATGAAGTCGCCAACTGACTCATAAAGAAGGTCAATTTCGCCAGTTTCCGCTGCGGCCAGCCAAGTTGACGGATCAGTCCCGTAGTCCAGAAATTCTATTCGGTCGAGATAGGGGCCTCCGAAAATCTCTTGTCCCCACCATTTGCGCTCTGTGTCGCGAGCGAGAACACACTTTTCGCCCACCGACATTTCAACAGGTCGGAATGGACCAGTCCCGATACCATGCGAGAAAGGATCCTGACCATCAAAACTTGGATGAACGACCGCAGCAGGGTAATCGGAAAGGTCCGCGATCAGCGCGATGTTTGGCGAAGATAGCTTGAGTTTCAGGGTATTTTCATCTTCAATCGTCACCGAACCTTTGCGCAATTGCCCTGTGTCGGGATCAAACAAACCCCAGAGACGTTGGATCATTGAATTGCCATCGACCGTGCTGTCGCCCCAACGGTCAAAATTATGCGCGACGTGAGCCGCCGTAAACGCGTCCCCATTGCTCCACGTTACGTTCTGGCGCAGATGAAAGGTGTATTCCGTGGCGTTTTCGTTGGTGTCCCAGCGTTCCAGAAGCATACCCTGCAGACTGCCGTCGATGTTTTGTTGAACAAGGTATTCCAAGAACCCGCGGGTCATGTTGCCCAGTTCGCTCCAGTCATAGGTGCGCGGGTCTTTCATAGCGAAAACGTTTTGTTGGATGCGCAGAGTTCCACCGGGTCGGATTGTGGGTGTGGTTTGTGCGTTAGATGGACCAGCGAGAGTCAACGCCGCTGGTGCCGTAATCCCGATCGCGCCTGCCTGCGCCAAAAAACTGCGTCGGTTAAGCTTGGCAGTGCTCAGTTGGCGTTGAAGCGCTGGTAGAGCCGGATGTTTAAGTGCGTGCGTGCGGCGTTGGAACACGAAAAGCCCCTAGCTTGCGTATCAGAAGTCTAAGTGATGAGGCCTCTGATGCCATGGTCTGACGATTGAACGCAAGCGCTGCTGCTGTGTTCCAGGAACACAAATTGTTAAAAGCGCGCTGCTGGCGGGCTAAGCTTACTCTTGACGGCGCAGTCTCGTGGGCGTCATTCCGGTGTGTTTCTGAATGAAACGAGAGAAATACGCGGCACTGTTAAAGCCTAGCTCACTGGCAATCTGCTTGCTTGGCGTGCGAGAGTTTTCCAACATGTCTCGCGCCGCATGTAAGACACGGCCCGTCAACATGTCAGCTGATGTTATGCCAGTGCAAGATTTGCAGATGCGGCTCAAATGCGTGGGAGTGACGCCAATTTCATGAGCATAACGATGCATCGGGTCACCACTGCGATAGTTCCGTTCAACCAATGTGGTAAACTGACTTACTTTCCTCTGCGCGGGGCTGGCACGGCGCGGTGCTTCTTCCCTGGCTTCTACTTCCCGCCGGAACAGCACGCTTAGCAATGCCGCTTGCGCTGACAGAGCCTCGCCATAGGCGTGATGCTGCTCATGCTGCTCTCGTTGCATCGCCTCCATAAGAATCGTGAGCTCTGTTTGATTTTTTTGTTCAGCGACCCGTACCAGTTCGGCGGTTTCCGGAAATGGAATGCCCTCTGAAACTGGTATGCGGCAGATGAAGCCGAAGCAGGGCGGTAGTATGTCGATTAAATGCAACGTGCCCGCCGGTATTATGAGGCCAGTTTGGGCGACTAAACCGCGCCTTTGCCCCCCGAGGATACAAAGGCCTTGGCCCCGTGTGATCCAAACCAATTGGTGAAACGGTTCGCTATGCGGCAACGATGCCCGCCAAGCTTTGGCGCCAGTGAGTTTCGCAAGGCTAAGAATTTGCGGGTGCTGGCGATCTTGAGATTCCATGTCAAAAGTCATGTTTTGTCCATTTGCACGTTCTTCGCGTGCCCGGCCACCCATGCAATCCTTGGTAATGTGACGTGTGCTGCGGTGCAACAAAGGATCATTTAAGATTAAAGGGTTGTGGCCTCAACAACACGCCATTCACGCATTCGCGCCTTAAACCAAGTGCGCTGCCGCTTAGCGTATTGGCGGGTTGCGACAATAACAGCTTCGCGCGCCGCTTCCAACGTAAGTTCGCCACTCAAGTGTGCGATTAACTCACGCGCCCCAATAGCTTTGGCTGACTGCAGCGAAGGATTCCAGTCGCTGAGGTTTGCTTCCACCTCCTGCAGCGCACCATTTTTCAGCATCAAATCAAAGCGTTTCTCGATCCTTGGTGTGAGCCAATCCTTCGGTGCATCGAGCACAAGTGTCTCAGCTTGCGAAACAGGAAGGGTCGGAGGCGGGGTGTCTTTCTGCCATTCCGCTAAGCCACGGCCGGTTGCTTGCAAGACTTCCCAAGCACGTTGCACCCGCATTGGATTTCTTTCGTCGATTTTTGCGCGAGTCTCTGAATCGAGACTTCGAAGCATACCTTCGATACCTTGCTCTTGCAGTACTTCGCACGCTTCTTGCCGTACTTCGCTTGGTGTCTGAGGTATCTGGGCAAGACCCTCTGTCAGCGCAGCAAAGTAAAGCCCCGTGCCACCAACTATGATCGCTCTTGGTTCGCCTTTCAGAAGCGGCGTTACATCTCGTAGCCAATCACCGGCGGAGTAGTCCTCATCTGCGGGTATGTGCCCGTAAAGTACATGCGGCGCTCGATTAAGGTCCTTAGCCGATGGGCGCGCGGTCAACACATTCCAGTTGGCGTAAACCTGCAAAGCATCTGCGTTTATGATTTGACCCCCTGATTTTTCCGCAATGCGCAATGCAAGCTCCGATTTGCCGGAAGCGGTTGGACCTGCGATAAAGACAGGTCTGTCGCAAGGGATTTTATGCAGGTCGAACATTTCGCTGGCTTAAGCGGTTTCGCGCTTTAGTGCGAGGTTTTTTACTCGAAATTGAGACCGTCTGATGTGTGCAAGAGTATTCGCGATTGCACCTCGATTGGTTTTACTACATCTTGCGCGCAATTTGGCTCAGCTGGAGTATTCCGATGCCCGACACCGCCACGCAGCAAACAAAATACCGGCGTGTGTTACTTAAAATATCGGGCGAGGCATTGATGGGAGATCAAGGTTTTGGTCTGCATCCACCCACGGTCGAACGCATCGCTCAAGAAGTAAAATCAGTCCATGATTTAGATGTTGAGATTTGCATGGTCATTGGCGGGGGCAACATCTTTCGTGGTTTGCAGGGTAGCGCGCAGGGCATGGAACGAACAACAGCCGACTATATGGGTATGCTGGCCACCGTGATGAACGCACTTGCGATGCAGAGCGCGCTAGAGAAAATCGGCGTGTTCTGTCGGGTCATTACAGCGATCCGTATGGACGAGGTTGCAGAGCCCTATATACGCCGTCGTGCTGTCCGGCATTTAGAGAAAAAGCGGGTTTGCATTTTTGCAGCAGGTACAGGCAACCCGTATTTTACTACCGATACCGCGGCCACACTTCGGGCCAGTGAAATGGCTTGCGAGGTTATTTTCAAAGGCACGAAGGTCGACGGTGTTTATGATAAAGATCCAGTTAAGCATTCTGACGCGGAACGTTTTGACACAATAAGCTACGGCGAAGTTCTGACAAAGAACTTGAAAGTTATGGACGCCAGCGCGATCGCTCTGGCGCGTGACAACAATTTGCCAATTATTGTTTTTTCTCTCGATGAGAAAGGCGGGTTTCGAGGCATTCTAGCTGGTGAGGGCACTTACACACTTGTCAGAGAGTAACTCATTTTCCCCTTTGTGCATGTTATGCAACATATTAGCAGGATTGCCGTAAGTTTTAACGAGATCATGCAATTGCCTATACAAGGTCACGCTAAAAGCGTATTCAAGTAGCCAAAAAAGGGCAGAAATACCTATGTCGGACGATTTCATGCTGGACACTGACGACCTTACGCGCCGCATGGAAGGGGCCATGTCCTCGCTGCGTGGTGAGTTTGCATCACTCAGAACCGGACGCGCTTCTGCAAGTATGCTGGAACCAGTAATGGTCGAAGCATACGGACAGCGTACACCGATCAATCAGGTGGGCACTGTCAACGTGCCTGAGTCGCGCATGTTGACCGTTAACGTTTGGGATAAAAGCCTTGTGGGCGCTGTTGAAAAAGCTATTAGAGAGAGTGGTTTAGGGATCAATCCTCAGCTGAACGGTACGATAATCATGTTGCCGATTCCAGAGCTGAATGAAGAACGCCGTAAGGAGTTGACACGCGTTGCAGCACAGTACGCCGAAAACGCGCGTGTGGCGGTCCGCAATATTCGGCGTGACGGAATGGATCAGATAAAGAAAGCCAAATCAGATGGGCTTTCCGAAGATGACCAGAAATTTTGGGAAAACGAAGTTCAAGAACTTACTGATAATTTCATCAAATCAGTCGACGATGCATTGGACACAAAACAATCAGAAATAATGCAGGTGTAAATGGAGCAGCTAAGACATATTCCAGAGCCGGTTGAGGGTGTCGGTCCTCATCACGTGGCAATCATTATGGACGGGAACGGTCGCTGGGCGCAGGCGCGCGGTAGACCTCGTCTTTTCGGACACCATGCAGGAGCACGAAGAGTGCGCGAAATCGTGAGTTCGTGTCCTGACTTGGGCATTAAATACCTAACGATTTTTGCGTTCTCGACAGAAAATTGGAAGCGGACACAGACCGAAGTGGCTGGCTTGATGAATTTGTTCCGCCGATATCTGATGCGTGAAATGCAGGAACTGATCGACTCCAACGTTCGGGTTCGCTTTATCGGAGATCGCATCCGACTGGATTATCATCTGCGTGTCTTGATGGATGAGGTGGAACAACTCACCGAGTCCTGTACAGGTCTGAACCTTACCGTTGCTTTGAATTACGGGGGTCGTGATGAAGTGACCCGCGCGACTAAGCGGTTGGCGCGCGATGTGTCAGAAGGGCGTCTTAGCCCCGAAGATGTAGATGAAGAGACTTTGCCAAAGTATTTGGATACATGTGTTTTGCCCGATCCGGACTTGGTCATTCGGACTAGTGGCGAGGCAAGAATTTCCAATTTCCTCCTATGGCAGTCGGCATACTCAGAATATGAATTTGTCGATACTCTCTGGCCTGATTTTACCAAAGAAATCTTCGCCGAGGTTATCCAAGGGTTCGGCAAACGCGAACGCCGATTTGGAGCCGTTTTTGCATGAATGAAGACGCCAGGTGGTCTGACCTAGGACCCCGGGTTATATCAGCCGTCGTACTCGGCGTCATCGCAAGCATTTCGGTCTATGTGGGGGGGGCGATTTTTCTTGCCTTTGAATGTATTTTGGTGGGCCTAATGGTGTGGGAAGTGGCGCGTATGTTTGACGCAAGCCTGCCTACGGCGCTCGGCATTCTGGCTGCTGTCATGGTCGGAGCGGCGGCTGCTCTACCCGTGATGCTCACTCTTCCTCTTCTCGCAGGTGCAAGTGTTGTGGCCGCAAGCCAAGCAAAGGAAGACCGTCCGCTTTTGTTTGGTGCCGTTTTGTGGATTTCCCTCGGCGGGCTGGCATTCTTGTTCATTAGAGAAGAGTCAGGCCTACTATGGCTCGTTTGGTTGATATTAGTTGTCATATCGTCTGATGTGGCGGGATACTTCGCTGGACGATGGCTGGGCGGTCCAAAATTTTGGCCAGCAGTAAGCCCCAAAAAGACTTGGAGCGGTACAGTCGCAGGTTGGATCGCTGCTGGAGTTGTAGGCGCATTTTTTTCCGTCAAGCTCGCCAACCTTTGGATTATCGTCCCCCTTTCTATTGCGGCCGCGTTCGCGGGTCAGATGGGGGACATCGCGCAGAGCGCGGTTAAACGTCGGCGCGGCGTCAAAGACAGCTCAAATCTCATTCCAGGACACGGGGGTGTGTTCGACAGATTTGATGCCATGTTGGGCGCAGGTGTCTTGGTCCTATTGTTAAAAAAGATAGGATTAGTAGAGATGGTTGGCCTGTGACGAAATTCACAATGCCAACAATTTTTAACTCGATCCTGCTACTCTTTTTGGCTCAGCCCCTTGATCCCACAGCAGAGATGGACCATTTGGCACCGATACCAACAACGAATAATCACGAAACAGGACGGTTGTTTTGGACGGCATTTCTCTAATTCCGCAGTTCGGTGGTGTCTTTCTCACGCTGTTGGCTTTCGTGGCGGCATTGTCGGTTATCGTGGCTATACATGAATACGGCCATTATATTGTCGGACGCTGGTGTGGCATCAAGGCCGACGTGTTTTCGCTTGGCTTTGGCCCGGTTCTGTTCGCTCGCAACGACAAACACGGCACTAAGTGGCAGGTCGCAGCGTTACCATTTGGCGGATATGTGAAATTCAGAGGCGATTCAGACGCGTCAAGCGGTACCAGCGACGGCACGATTTCTTCAATGTCTGAAGAAGAGCGTCGGCAAACCATGCACGGTGCTCCACTTTGGGCACGTGCACTGACCGTTCTAGCCGGTCCTGTTTTCAACTTCATTCTTTCTATCTTTGTCTTCGGCGCAATAATTTTGGGCCAGGGCAAGATAGCGGAACCACTCGCTGTAGGAGAGCTGCGCCCTTTGCCCACAAGCGGTCTAACTCTACAAGAGGGTGATGAGCTTGTAAGAATTGAAGGTAATGAAATTCCTGGGCCTGACTCTGAAGACGCGACCTTGGACGAATTAGTAGACTCACTCCCGCTCAAAGCAACTCTGGTTTATCAGGTCAGACGCAACGGCGAATTGATCGAGGTAATAGGCCCGCATCCGATGCCGCCAATGGTACATCAATTGGCGCCGAGATCGGCAGCTTTTGAAAGCGGCTTGAAACAGGGTGATGTGATTGTTGGCATCGATGGCAAGGACGTAGTTGCGTTTGATCAACTAAAGGACGTGGTTGAGTCTTCTAATGGCCGTACCATCGCGCTCGACGTTTGGCGCGCAGGCGAGACACTTGAATTTGATCTCACACCGAAACGCGTCGACGAGCCTCTAGATGAGGGTGGTTTTCAAACCAATTGGCGTATTGGTATTGCTGGTGGATTTGCGTTTGATTTCGCAACAGAGTCCAAAGGCGTTACAGAGGCTTTTCAGGACGGGATAGGGCAAACCTGGGCGGTCATCCAAGGCTCTCTTTCCGGACTTTATCATATGATCACCGGTGCAATCAGCAGCTGCAACATGTCCGGTCCAATTGGAATCGCTGAGGTCTCTGGCGCGATGGCGAGCCAAGGCGTAGATAATTTTGTTTGGTTCATTGCTGTTCTTTCAACAGCAGTTGGGCTCTTGAACCTGTTTCCTATTCCTGTCTTGGACGGAGGGCACTTGGTTTTCTACGCGTATGAAGCAGCGGTTGGTAAACCGCCCAGCGAACGTGCCCTACAAGTGCTCATGATGACTGGATTGACATTGGTGCTTGGGGTCATGCTGTTCGCGCTTTTCAACGACATTTTTTGCCCATAGTCCTACGGCACGGCCTTTACGCTTTAGTCCCGTCTGAGCAATAAATCGCCGAAACTCTTCCTTTAGCTGTGTCGATTACCTTGCCTCATTCTCGCCACGTTGGTGCACCAAAATTTGCCCAATTTGGCGTTAGAGAGGTATCAAACGCACAATTTGATCTACAGGGCTCCAGAGATGCAGCTTCTTTATAACGGATACCGCGGAATGACGTTTCTAATGCACCTTAATTGGGATCGCATTCTGTACGTGGCAACGATTGCTGCAGCACTCGCCGCTGGTGCATTCGTTGGGTCTCTATAGTCGATCACAGAGTCGCGATAGTTCTCAACCCACATACACTTAAAGCTGTTTTGACAACCCATTGTATTGCGAGTACTGCTCAGCGGAGCGGCAGGTCTAACTGGGTGGAGCGATGCGGCAATTCTTTATGTTTGTGTTGGGGTTCGTTCCTTCCACTGCTCGGAATTATTTAGGTAGCTTTCTACTCTTTTTCTGCATCGGACTGATCTGTGCGATTTTCTCACCTAACATGGTCGCAGCGCAGAGCGTTCAGTTTAGCAACTTGGTCGTCGAAGGAAACGAACGCATCGAAGATGCTACGATCCTCAATCAGGCCGGAATAAACCCCGGAGACCGGTTGAACGCTGGCCAAATCAATGCGGCGTCTCGCAGAATACGCGAGAGCGGTCTGTTTGAAGAGGTTAATATTGAAACGCGTGGACGGACACTGGTGATTACAGTGTCGGAATTTCCCACGATTAACCGCGTCGTGTTCGAAGGTAACAAGCGCATTGACGACGACGCATTAACCAGTTTTGTCGAAAGTGCTCCGCGTCAGGTGTACAGCCCCACGCGCGCGGAACGGGACGCGGCAGTTCTGGTTGAAGCGTATGAGCAAAACGGCCGTGTCTCTGCAAGGATCACACCACGCATAATTCGCCGATCAGACAACCGCGTCGATTTAGTTTTTGAAATATTTGAAGGACGCCCAATTGAGGTGCGTCGTATCAGTTTTGTCGGCAACCGACAGTTTTCGGATCGTCGTCTGAGGCGCGCGCTGGAGAGCAAACAAGCCGGTCTACTACGGGCTATCATAAACCGCGATACTTTTGTTGCTGATCGACTTGAGTTTGACCGTCAAGTCCTAAGCGATTTTTACATGGCACGCGGGTATGTCGACTTTCGTGTCACCGATGTGAATGCAGAGCTCACGCGCGAACGCGACGGGTTTTTCGTGACGTTCAACGTACAAGAAGGCCAGCAATTCAGATTTGGTGAGATCACGACGGTTAGTGAAATTCCAGGCTTGGACCCTGAACCCTATCAAGCCGCGCTGCGCTTAAAGTCTGGAAAAGTGTACACGCCCGTAGGAATTGAGACGTCGATCGCACGCATGGAACGCCTTGGCATCCAGCAAGGTGTTGACTTTTTGCGCATCGAACCTGTCATAACGCGAAACGATCGCGACCTAACGCTCGATGTGGAATTTCTCTTGACGAGGGGCGATCGCATCTTCGTTGAGCGCATTGATATTGAAGGCAATGCAACCACATTGGACCGCGTTATCCGGAACCAGTTTGATGTTGTCGAGGGCGATCCTTTCAATCCTCGTCAAATACGACAAGCTGCTGATCGTATTCGCGCACTTAGGTTCTTCCAGGATGTTCAGGTTGAGGCCAGAGAAGGGTCTCGGCCTGATCAGGTGATCGTTGATGTTGATGTGGAAGAGACTTCGACAGGGTCTTTATCATTTGGCGGTAGTTTCAACTCGGATAGCGGATTTGGTTTGAGTATTGGTCTCACAGAAAGAAACTTTTTGGGACGCGGTCAAAGCGTGACTGCAAATATTGCGGGGACTGGAGAAACCGCGAACTTCAATTTGTCATTTGCGGAACCCGCTTTTCTTGGCAGGGACGTGGAGTTTCGAGCTACCGCGTCACTTCTTGAGACGGATTCAAACAACAGTAACTTCGACACGATCATTGGTACACTCCGACCACAGCTTACGTTTCCTCTAAACGACCGGTCGCGTCTGTCGACGTTTTATCAGTTTGGATACACGGAATTGGACGACTTTACCGGAGCATCCCCAACACTGGCCGCTGAGACCGAAGTTGGTGGATTGTTCAAAAGTTCCGTTGGTGTGAATTATATTTTTGATACCCGTCGTACAGGGCTTAATCCCGATGCGGGAGTATTGTTTGATATCGGTGTTGAAGTCGCGGGCGTTGGCGGCGACCAACAGTTTGTTAGACCGAGCCTACGTCTGGTCGGTCAGCGACGTCTGCTCCGCGGAGATGTCGTGTTGCGCGCAACTCTGGAAGCGGGTGCAATTGAGTTTTTTGGCGGCGAGAGTTCTCGAGCCGTAGATCGTTTCTCGCAACAAGTAATCCGAGGGTTTGACGCCAACGGTATAGGCCCCTCGCAGGGCGGCGAACAGTTGGGCGGCAACTATTTTTCAGCTTTGAAATTCGATGTCGAGTTCCCAATTGGTCTGCCGGATGAGTTCGGCATTTCGGGCGGTCTGTTTTATGATATTGGATCGATTTGGGGGCTAGACGACTCGATTGGTGTGATTGACTCAGAAAGTTTCCGGTTGCGTCAGTCTATTGGTGTTTCGCTATTTTGGAACTCCCCGTTTGGCCCACTTAGACTGAACTTCTCTCGCGTTCTGCAGAGCGAGCCGGATGACGTCGAACGAAACTTTGACATCACCGTAAGAACAGAATTCTAGTATGAACTTGCAAATATCAGGTGTGTTGGCTGCTATTTTCCTGTGGTTCCAACTCGCGGTATCTGTATTCGCGCAAGATATTGGCGTCATTCAAAGTTCCATAGTTGTGATGAGTTCAGACCGGCTTTTCAACGAGACGAAACTTGGTCAGAGCTATGGTCGTCAATTAGAGTCCCAGCGTGATGAACTCATCGCACGCAACAGAAAACTTGAAGCGGAACTCGAAGCTGAAGAGAAAGAACTGACAGAAAAGCGTTCTACATTTTCGCCAGAAGAGTTTCGCGAGTTGGCGGACGCATTTGACGAGAAAGTACAAGTAATTCGGCGCGAAAGTGAACGTCTTGGACGAGACCTTGAACGCAATCGCGAGAACGCGCCTTTCTTGTTCTTGCGTCAAGTCGAACCGGTATTGGTTGAGCTAATGCGTGAAAGTGGAGCTGTCATTGTCTTGGAGCGACGCAATATATTATTGGGTGCAGACGTGATCGACGTGACCGATCTCGCAATAACTCGAATTGACAGGGCCCTTGAACAAGGCAGACTTCAAAGCCCAGAAAACGTTGAGCCGGGTAAGCAGGAGCTTCAAAAGGAAGATGCGTCAAGTGGGGCTGAGTAAGCAGCTTTAACTTCCAAAGATACAAGCGAGTTGCGTATCTCAGTCAGTGGGGTATTGAACCAACGTTGCAAAACCTAAGCGCGTCGCCGAGAGTACCCGCACATAGAGCAGAGGAAATATTATGACCGAACCGCTAGAGACCGCGGATCTTAAAAGAATAAAGAGCTTGTTGCCGCATCGTTATCCGTTTTTGATGATTGACAAAGTTGTCGACATCAATGGGTACAACTCTGCGCGTGGTATCAAGAATGTCACAAGCAACGAACCTCATTTCCAAGGCCATTTTCCCTCACAGCCAATTATGCCGGGTGTGATGATGATTGAGGCGATGGGTCAAACGGCCGGCGTCATGATCGGTGTGGCACTCGGTATGGAAGGCAGCGAAGTCCTCATTTACTTCATGTCGATCGAGAATTGTAAATTCCGCCGTATGGTTTTGCCTGGTGACGTGCTTGAGCTTCATGTTGAAACGATACGTGGCAAGCCTGGTGGAAAAGCTTGGAAGTTTCACGGCAAAGCGATGGTTGGGGATGAGATTGCTGCAAGTGCGGATATTGCTGCGATGTTTGTATATCCAGAGGACTAAGTATGAGTGAACGGGGGCAAACGGAAATTCACCCAAGTGCGGTGGTAGAAGACGGAGCTGAAATTGGTGAAGGCTGCGTTGTAGGTCCGTTTTGTATTGTGGGTGCACAGGTCACCCTTTGTGAAGGTGTCGAGTTGAAGTCCCATGTCGTGGTGACGGGTGACACAACCATTGGCGAGGACTCAATTGTGTTTTCCTTCTCGGTGATTGGCGAAATTCCGCAGGACAAAAAATTCGGAGGCGAGAAGACGCGACTGGAGATTGGAGCGAGAAATCGGATTCGTGAACATGTGACTATCAACACCGGTACTGAAGGCGGCGGCGGCCTCACCAAGCTTGGTGATGATGGACTACTAATGGCCGGTGTGCATGTAGCTCATGATTGTCACATAGGTGATCGGGTTATTTTGGTTAACCATGCAGGTTTGGCAGGGCACTGTATCGTCGAAGATGATGTTATTGTTGGCGGCATCAGCGGCATTCATCAGCACGTACGTCTTGGCCGTGGGGCGATCATTGGAGCCCTCACGATGGTTACCAACGACGTGATACCGTATGGGCTCGTGCAGGCCCCTCGTGGCTCGCTGCATGGATTGAACCTTGTTGGTTTGAAACGTCGCGGAGCATCACGCGCGGACATTACCGCGCTTCGCGCGGCGTTTCAGATGCTTGCGCAGGGCGAAGGCGCGTTCCAGGACCGTGCGCGACGACTGGGCGACGAAACAGACAGCGATTACGTCCGTCACATTGTTGATTTTGTCACAGCCGATAGCGACCGTTCATTCCTCACGCCCGGCGCATCCTGACGATGGACTTGGCTATTATAGCCGGGCAGGGCGGATTGCCGCCGCATCTTGTAAGGGTTTTGCTCGCGCGAGGCGAAGTTCCACTTATATGCGAGATTGACCAGTTTCCCTCCGAGATTGAAGGCGAGCTGCCGCGATTGGGTTTTCGGCTCGAGACGAGCGGGACGTTTCTCAACGAATTGAAAAGTCGCGGTGTCAAACGAGTCTGTATGGCCGGCGCGGTTCGCAGGCCTAATGTGGATCCAAGCCTCATTGACGCGGCGACGATACCATTGGTGCCCACAGTTATGGCAGCTTTGTCCAAAGGAGATGATGGTACTTTGCGGATCATGGTCAATATCTTCGAAAGCCGCGGGATAGAGGTGATCGGTGCCAGCGACCTTGATCCAGATTTACTGCCAATCGCGGGGGCATTTTCTAAGGCGCACCCGCCTGAGAGTGTATCCAACGACATCATCGTGGCGCAGAATGCGCTCGAGCACATGGGCGCCAAAGACCTGGGTCAGGCGGTTGTTGTGCGTGACGGGCAAATCGTAGCGCGTGAGGCCGACAGCGGGACAGATGCCATGCTGCGTGATTTGAACAGTCCAGCAGGTTTGTCGATCGATCCTATCGATATAGCAGGCCAGGCACTTGACAGCGCGGCAGATTGGCTCAGCGGACCTGCGACAGAAAATGTGCGTAAGGATGTTGATGCCGGTGCTGTCTTGTACAAGGCACCAAAACCGGGCCAGGAGCTGCGCGTTGATATGCCGGTCATTGGACCGGATACCGTTACCCTTGCAGCGCAGGCCAGATTGTCCGGCATCGTCATCGCTGCGGACGGGGTTATGGTTTTGGAGCGCGACGAAGTAAGAAAGCGTTTGGAGCAGCATGGGCTGTTTCTTTGGGTGCACACCAAGGAGGCTTCTTGAAAGTCTTCATCATAGCAGGGGAAGCGTCTGGCGACAGACTAGGCGCGGCTCTGATGCGCGGCCTGAAATCCCTGAAAGATGTTGAGTTCAGCGGCGTTGGTGGACCGCTGATGCAAGCAGAAGGGATGACGTCTCTTTTTCCAATGGAAGAGTTGAGCGTCATGGGTTTTGTTGAAGTGCTGCCAAAAATTCGACAGCTCAAACGCCGGATTAAAGAAACCGCCACCGCCGCACTCGCAACAATGCCTGACCTTGTCATAAGCATTGACAGTCCGGATTTTTGTCTGCGTGTGGCCAAACTGATAAAAGTAGAGAGCGATATTCGCACTGTCCATTACGTGGCGCCATCCGTTTGGGCGTGGCGAGCAGGGCGGGCACAGAAAATGGCTAAAGTCATTGACCATGTGCTCGCGTTGTTGCCTTTCGAACCGCCGTATATGGAAGCGGCTGGGATTGAATGCGACTTCGTCGGTCACCCCGTCGTATCAGAGCCAGTGCCCGGATCAGATGAGATCGCAGCGTTCCGCAAACGACATCAACTTGGTGACGCATCCGTACTCTTGGTGTTGCCGGGGTCGCGCAAGGCTGAGGTCACCTGTCTTGGTCCGATCTTCACGACGGCGCTTAAGCAGATATGTCAGGCGCGCCCGGATCTTCGCTTGGTTGTTCCAACAACTTTGAACCGAGCGGCACAAGTTCGTGAATTGGTAAAGAACTGGCCTGGGAAGCCCTTGGTGATCGCGCCAGAAGGTACAAACCAAGACAATGACAAAAGCGATAAGACAGCCGCGTTTGCTATTGCAGAAGGAGCCCTGGCGGCCTCTGGTACTGTGTCGCTAGAACTCGCTGCCGTGGGTACGCCGATGGTGATTGCCTATGATGTGAACTGGATCAGTCGCCAGATATACAAACGACTGATAAAGATCGAAACCCTGACCTTGGTAAACCTCGTATCAGATACCTTGGTTGTCCCGGAATTCCTGGGGGAGAACTGTCGAGCTGAACTGATAGCGCCAGCGGTTTTGGAATTACTCGAAAACCCCGAAGAACAGATCGACGCAATGCGAGTGACGATGGAACGCCTTGGGCGTGGTGGAGAGAACCCTGGACTGCGTGCGGCAAAAGCTGTGCTCAACTCGTTTCGTCAGAGCCGCCATTAGCGAAGACCGAATAGGCGCGTAGCAACCTGAATTCTCGGCGCCTGCCAAATGCATGACTGGGAACGCGGCTAAGCCAATTGCTACAAAAACACTGTTGAACACTCATTCGGTCGTGACGATCAAGTGTGCAGTAAATCTCGAAAAATGGCTGCGACGAAAGAAACAACCATTTTTTCCCCAATTGTATCATCAAGAATTCGTGATCTTGGCTGGTTTGGCAAGATTCTGCGATTTTCCATGTTGACACATAACGCTAGCGATTGTCGTTAACGTCTATCCAGCCTTCGCCAGATAGTCAGCTTTAGTTCTTTTTCGCCGCGCGCTCGGTCGCGTCGGTGTGTTCGATTGCTGTCTTCAATCTGAACTCGATCACGAAAGAAGGCTCTCACCATGAAACTAGTCTCGACCGTATCCTATGCTGCGCTTCTAATGTCTCTCGGGCTAGCGCCAATGAGCGCGCAGGCACAAGACGACGACACAGGTGCGGAGGCGTTCGACCTTGGCACAATCGTCATCACCGCTCGTCGGACAGAAGAGGCGATCGAGGACGTCCCTGGAAGCGTCGTGGTTGCGACAGACGAGGATCTGAAAGGTGCGAATATCAAACGTACAGATGACCTTCTCCTGCAGTTTCCCAACGTGAACTTCACGGACGGAACCACGACGACAGATCTGGAAATTTCGATACGTGGTCTGTCTGATGTAAACGGCGCAGCATCAACAGGACCCGTAAACGGCATTTTCTTGGACGGCGTATTGCTGAACCCGACAGGTTCAAACCTGGCGATTAATCCTAGATTGCTCGATCTGGAGCGGGTTGAGGTGGCGTTCGGCCCGCAGGGCACGGCATTTGGTCGTGGTACTATCGGTGGTGCTATCAACTATGTGCCAAAGAAGCCGACGGATGAACTGGAATACACGCTCGGCTATGAGCTTGGGAGCCGCGCAGACGGCGAAGTCCGCGCAATTGCCAATGTGCCGATCTTGCCGGATGGTAAACTGTCCGCCCGCGTTGTTGCCTTTGCCGCGTTCGACGACGGCTTTGTCCCATCGGTTACTCTGGACGATGACCTAGAAACTGATGACTACGGGGTGCGTTTGAGCCTTCGTTCGCAGCTTACTGACCGTTTCTCCCTTGATTTCTCAGCATCGTTTGACCAGACGGATTTCGACTCCACCAGAACAGCAACGGTCGCTAGTATCGAGGCCGACGATCCCATAAACGAAAACAGCTTTTTTACCGACAACCAGGTGGAACGGTTTTTCAGCTCGCTTCGCGGAACTTATGAGTTTGACGCTGGGACCCTAACGGCAAATTTGTCTCATGCGGACAGTAATCTTGACGGGGGATTGGACGGTGACTTTTCCTCTATCGATTTCCTGAGCAGTGACTTGTTCACTGAAACGGAAAGCACTGCTTTGGAGTTCCGCTTCGAAGGCAACGAGTTTGACCTTCCGGGCGCTTTGGGCACTTTGTCCTACAACGCTGGGGTATCATTAAGCGATAGCATCACGAACACTGACTCGCTCTCCAATGTGGGGCCGGACGGTTTGCTCATTTTAGGCCCATTACCGTTACCTGCGCCTGTGATCTTGGGGATTCTCGGTGGGGCTGGCTTGCTTGGTCCAGCCGGTGCCGAACTTGGCTCCTTTAACGTCGTTAGCACCAACGAAGTGGAAAACTTCAGTATTTATGGAGACCTTCGGTGGAAACCTATCGAGCCTCTTGAATTGACGGCCGGCCTCAGATGGTCACGTGATCGTGTTCGGGCGAACAGCGAATCCACGAGTTTCGGCCTCGTCGCCACGGGTTTTGCGCCGTTGGGTATACCTACTGTGATACCATCTGAGCCTTTTGAAGAAGAAACAGAAACGTTCAGTGCGTTCACACCGAGCGCTTCCGTTCGATACGAATGGACAGACGATTTCTCGACTTATTTTCTATTCTCAACTGGTTTCCGCCCAGGCGGATTTACCAGCGCAGGCACGCTTCCGATCACTCCGTTTGATGAGGAACGAGCAAAGAATTTCGAGATTGGCTTTCGGTCATCATTCCTCGAAAAC